>JAFPBP010000215.1 GCA_017424085.1 Clostridia bacterium | reverse complement strand
GCACCCGATGCAGACCGTCTCCGTATCCGATGCAGACCGTTGCCACGTCCATGTCCTTCTCGGCGCGGAAGGTGCGGTTGTAGCTGACCGTATCTCCCTTGCGGATGTGATGGACCTGCGCCACGTACGCCTTCAGCTCCAGCGCGGGACGAAGCCCGAAGCGCTCTCCCTCGGGGAAGGGGGTATAGCCGTACAGGGCAATGCCGGGGCGGACCATATCCAGATGGGTCTCAGGGTGGAGAAGGGTGGCTCCGCTGTTGGCACAATGGCGAAGGTCGAAGGTCACTCCTCGGTCTTCCAGATCGTTCAGAAGCTCGCAGAACAGGGAAAACTGCTCTTCGGTTTCGGGGCTTTTCTCGGTCTCCGAGGTGGTGAAATGGGTAAAAATTCCTTCGTAACGAAGGTTGGGAGTTTTTTTGATCAGATCGGCGATCTGCTGTGCGGTTGCTTCGATTTCATCGGTTCCGTGCAGATAGAATCCGAGACGGCTCATGCCCGTATCGATCTTCAGATGGACCTTGAGCGTTTGTCCGTCCCGCAGGGATTCCTGCAGGGCAAGGGCGTATTCCTCCGAGAAGACGCATTGGGTAATGCTCGCCTCCGACAGAAGAGGCGCCTCTCTCGGATCGGTATATCCCAGAATCAGAATGGGCGTTTCGATGCCCTGCTCCCGCAGAGCCATAGCTTCGTCTCGGCAGGCAACGCCGAAATAGTCGCTGTCCCAAAGACACTGTGCCGCGGGAACGGCGCCGTGCCCGTATCCGTCGGCTTTGATCACCGACATGATCTTGCAGGACGGGCGCAGCAGGGAGCGGATGGTATTAAAATTATGCCGTATGGCGGACAGATCCACCGACGCATAGGTGCGGTATCTGGATTGCTCCATGGTGTTTACGACGCTCCTTTAGGCAATGGTTTCAAATTTCTTCAGTAGCCGTGCGACGGCTTCGGGCAGGTCGGAGGGGATCATGCCGTGCTCCGACAGACTCTCCTTCAGCAGGTCTGCCGCGGCTCCGTGCAGATAAACGCCGCAGACCGCCGCATCCTGCGCGGGGTATCCCTGCGCCAAAAATGATGCGATCATGCCCGACAGAACGTCTCCGCTTCCGCCCTTGGAAAGCCCCGTGTTTCCGTTCAGATTGATGAAGGTCTTCTCGCGGGATGCCACGATGGTGTGATGCCCCTTCAGAACCACGGTTACGGGGTATGCGGTCAAAAACTTTTGAACCGCCCCCAGACGGTCGCTCTCCACGCGGGAGACCGACGTGCGAAGCAGACGGGCGAATTCTGCGGGATGGGGGGTTACCACCACCTCCGCATTGGGGTAGGTCTGCAAAAAGTCCGATAATAACTCGGGTTTTTCCGCGATCAGATTCAACGCATCTGCGTCGAGGACCATGGATTTCCCTTGGTTGAATGCAAATTGTAAGGATTTCAGATCCTTGCCCATGCCGCAACCCGCCAGCACTGCATGCGCCTTCACCGTGCCCTTTCGCTCGGTGAATACGGGCTCGCTGATCCGCGCTTGAATCACGGGAATGACCTTGCGGGGCAGAGCCATGGTAACCAATCCCACGCCGCACCGAAGGGCGCCTTGGGCAGATAGCACGGCGGCTCCTGTCATGTCCTTCGATCCGCAGACGGTCAAAAGGGTTCCGAAGGTTCCCTTGTGGGAGTTTTCGGGACGGTGGCGCATGATGGATTTGATGTATTCCGCGTCGGGCAGGTCAATGCAGGGGCGCTGATGCGCCAACGCCTGCGGGGGCATTCCGATGTCAACGGGAATGACCGTGCCGCAGAAATCCTTGCCGGGATATAAGAAAAAGCAGGGCTTGTAGGCGGCGAAGGTGACGGTGGTGGAGGCGCAAAGAGCGCCGTCGCTGACCCGTCCGTCGTCGCATCCGATGCCCGAGGGACTGTCGCAGGCGATGATGCGCTTGCCGCGCACCGCGTCGAAGATCCTTTTGACCTCCAACGGCAATTCTCCTCGGAAGCCCGTGCCGTAGACACAGTCCACGACCAGCTTCGTCCCGTCAATGGCGGATAAGATCTCTTCTTCGGTTTCCAGAATGATCTCCTCGGGAACCGTACGGAACATGACCGCCGCGTCGGGAGAGAATTTCATCCCGCACAGCAGCGCTACCGAAACCGAATAGCCCATTTCGGTCATCAGTCGGGCGGCTGCAAAGCCGTCCCCTGCGTTGTTTCCCTTTCCGCACAGGAACAGGATCCGATCGGAGGGCGTGATCGCCTTGCCGCAGACCTTGGACAGGGCGAGCGCCGCCTTGCTCATCAGCGTCAACGAGGGCAGATTCAGTTTTTGCTCGCAATACAGATCCGCGTCGTGCATCTGACGGGCGGTATATGCGGATTTCATATAAAATGCAATCCTTTCCGTGGACCTTAGGCTTCAAAGGGCACTTGCACCCGCCGCTTCAGGTCGTCGAGAATTTCTTTCTTGGGCTCGAAGATCAGAAGCACGTTTCCGTGCTCCTTGTGCCGCAGGGTCATGAAACAGATGGTGTTTTCGGTCTCAAAGCCCGAGGTCACGTCGATGATCTTGTCGAAGGGGACGTTTGTTTTGATCGATTCGCGATAGGTGCCGAAGCGCAAAACGTCCGCCGCACGCACCGAAAGAATGCGCTTGCGGGTGGATTTTGCGGTAATGCGGTCGATATCCACGTCACCGTTGAAATAGAGGTATTCATACTCGCGGTCAAAGCGCTGGAACCATTGATCCTTGAAGGAAAAATACGCCAGAATCGCTACGATCAAGGTCCCTGCCATGAACCCGAAGTTCTTGGACAGAGCCGAGAAGATCATGATGATCAGCACCGATCCCACCACGCATCCCACGAAGATCAGCGTCTGGAGCAGAAACTCCAGGGGCGTTTTGCGCTTGCGGTACAGCTGTTCGGTATAAAGATCCATTTGGTTTGCCTCCGTAGAATTAACGAATGCCGAGGTAAGACTTCACCAGTTGATGAAGCAGCTCGTCGCGGTCAACCTTACGGATCAGGGAACGCGCCCCGTTGTGGCTTGTGATATAGGTGGGGTCTTCGGAGAGAAGGTATCCCACGATCTGGTTCAGAGGATCGTATCCCTTTTCCACCAACGCATTGTAGACCTCGGACAGGATCCGCTTCATCTCATCGTCTTTGGGGTTTCTCAGGGAGAATTTTATGGTATTGTGGTCCGCCATGATTTTTACCGCCTTTCGTGATTTTGTATTTTATGGCTTGTTGATTACTTTCTCAGCGTGATGCCGTCTGCCTCCAGCCCCGTAAGGATGGCGGAAATAACGGGATCGATGTCGGAATCCTGCAGGGTCTTTTCCGCATCTCTCAGGGTCAGCGCGTAGGCAATGCTCTTCTTGCCCTCGCCCAGAGCGGCGCTGCGATAGACGTCGAAGGCGCGAACGTCTTCCAGAACGTCTCCCGCAAGGGTGCGGATCTTGGCTTCGATGTCGCCCGACAGGACGGCTTCGTCGCAGACCAGCGCAAGGTCACGGGTGACTGCGGGGAACTTGGGCAGGGGGGCGTATCCCTTGGTATTGCCCGAAACTGCGAAGAGGTCTGCCAGAGACAGCTCTGCCGCGTAAACCTCGCCTGCCAGCTCGAAATTCTTCACCGTCATCGGATGCAGCTGACCGAATACGCCGATCACCCTGCCGTCCACGGAAAGCTCCGCGGTTCTGCCGGGATGATAGGAGGGGTTGGTCTTGCAGGGACGAACCGAGATATTGGCAACGTTCAACGCCGCCAGCATCTCCTCGATGCGACCCTTCAGATCGTAGAAGTCGATCCCGTCGCCGTAAGCGCCGATGGTCACGACCTTGGGCTCTGCGGGCAGCTTGGTTTCGTCCTCATCCTTGATGTATACGGTTGCAACCTCGTAAAGATGTGCCGAGGGAATGCGGTTGTTGTAGTTGGAAGCCAGAACCTCCAGCATAGAGGGCAGGGAGGTGGTCCGCATGACCGAGGTATCCTCTCCCAGAGGATTCTTGATCTTCAGACAATTGCGCTTTGCGCTGTCCTCGGGAAGGAGGATCTTGTCGAAGCCCTTGGGGGAGACGAAGGAGTAGGTCTCGATCTCGCTGAAGCCCACCGCACGAAGCCCGATGCGAAGATCCCGCTCGAAGATCTGCTCCTCGGTCAGTCCGCCCGATTTCACGTCGGCGGAGAATGAGAAGGAGGGGATGTTGTCGTATCCGTAGAAGCGGGCGACCTCCTCGGAGAGATCGTATTTGTTCTCCACGTCGGAGCGGAAGGAGGGCACGGTAACGGTGCCGTCGGTCAGATCGACCTCAAAGCCGACCCGCTCCAGCAGCGCCTTCATCTCCTCGTCGGAGATGGAAACGTTGATGTAGTGACGAATCCAATCGGCGGACAGAGGGATGGTGCGCTTGGTTTTGTCGCTGTAGTCCTCGTCGATCACGTCGGGGGAGACCTTGCCTGCGCCCAGCTCTTCCACCAGCTGGCAGGCGCGATCCAGCGCTTCCAGGGTCATTTGGGGATCAATGTTCTTTTCAAAGTGCGCAGAAGCCTCGGTGCGCATGCCCAGCTTCTTTGCGGTGTGACGGATGGATGCGCCGAAGAAGTTTGCGGATTCAAAGACCACGGTCTTGGTCTCGTCGGTGATCTCGCTGTTGGCGCCGCCCATGACTCCTGCCACGGCAACGGGCTTCTTATCGTCGGCGATGACCAGCATTTCCCCGTCCAGCGCACGGTCCTGATCGTCCAGGGTCTTCATGATCTCTCCGTCGTTGGCTCTGCGGACGGTGATGTGTCCGCCGTCCAGGCAGGCGTAGTCGAAGGCGTGCATGGGCTGACCGTATTCCATCATGACGTAGTTGGTAATGTCAACGATATTGTTGATGGAACGGATCCCGCAGGCGCGCAGGCGCTCCACCATCCACATGGGAGAGGGGGCAATGGTCACGTCGGTGACGATGCGTGCCGAATAACGGGGGCACAGGTCCTTATCCTTGATGGTAACCTTCAGATATTTTTCCGCCGATTCGCCCTCGCCCTTGACCACGGGCTTGTTCACCGTGAGGGGGAGACGGAAGGTGCCTGCCGCTTCACGGGCAACGCCGATCATGGACAGACAGTCGGGACGGTTGGTCATGATGTCAGCTTCGAAGACCGTGTCGTCGATGCCCAGCTGCTCGCGGATATCCCGTCCCACGACCCCTTCCTTCAGGATCAGAAGACCGTCGGAGATAGCGTCGGGGTAATCGTTGACGGTGAGCCCCAGCTCTTCCACGCCGCAGAACATGCCGTTGGAGACCACGCCTCTCAGCTTGCCCCGTTCGATCTTGACCCCGCCGGGCAGGGTGGATTTATGAAGGGCTACGGGAACCAGATCCCCTTCCTTCATGTTCTTTGCACCCGTGACGATCTGGGTGGGCTCGCTCTGTCCCACGTCTACCATGCAGACCACCAGCTTATCGGCGTTGGGGTGCTGTTCGATGGAAAGGATCTTGCCAACCACTACGTTGGAAATGCCTTCATCCATGCGACGGAAGCCCTTGATCTCGGTTCCCGTCATATTCAACTCGTGGGCAACGACCTTGTCCGCCGCGTCCACGGGGGTATATTCTTTCAACCAGCGATACGATACGTTCATTTCAATTCTCCTTTCGTCCGCTCAATCAAAACATGTTCAGGAAACGGACGTCGTTGTCGTAGAGCATACGGATATCGTCGATTCCGTAGCGCCCCAGCACCAGACGCTCCAGACCCATGCCGAAGGCAAAGCCCGAATAGACCTCGGGGTCGATGCCGCAATGAGCCAGAACCTTGGGATTGACCATGCCTGCTCCGCCGATCTCGATCCAGCCCTCGTTCTTGCAGAACTTACAGCCCTCGCCGCCGCACTTGAAGCAGGAGATGGAGATCTCCGCCGAGGGCTCGGTGAAGGGGAAGAAGTCGGGACGGATGCGGGTCTTGGTCTCGGGTCCGAACAGCTTCTTGGAGATCAGCTCCAGGGATCCCTTCAGATGCGCCATGGTGATGCCCTTATCCACTACGAGACCCTCGATCTGATGGAAGATGGGGGAGTGGGTTGCGTCCACCTCGTCGATGCGGAACACGCGACCGGGGGACAGAACGCGGATGGGAGGCTGAGTCTTCTCCATGACGCGGATCTGAACCGAGGAGGTCTGGGTTCTCAGAAGCATTTCGGGGGAGAAGTAGAAGGTATCCTGCGTGTCGCGGGCAGGATGATCCTTGGGAATGTTCAGAGCTTCAAAGTTGTAGTAGTCGTACTCCACCTCGGGACCTGCGGCGATGGAAAAGCCCATGCTGATGAAGGCGTCCTTCACCTCGTCCAGAACGATGTTGAGGGGATGCTGCTTGCCGATGGTGCGTGCCTTGCCGGGCAGGGTCACGTCCAGCGCCTCTTTTTCCAGACGGCGGTTCAGCTCGGCGCGCTCCAGCACCGCTTTTTTCTCACGGATGCCTGCGTCGATATAAGTACGGACCTCGTTTGCGATCTGACCGATGATGGGTCTCTGATCGGGGGAAAGCTTGCCCATCTGCGACAGCAGAGCGGTCAGCTCACCCTTTTTTCCCGCGAAACGGACGCGGACTGCTTCCAGCTCTTCCGAGGTGGTTGCCAGATCCAGGGCCTCACGGGCACGTTGTTTGACTTCGTAAAGTTGTTCTTTCATTTGCGATTCACCCTTAATCAATAGCGCGGATGCGCGATTATAGTTTAGATTTAATATATATTATACCATACTTGGCAACAAAAAGCAAGACGAAAGCCTAACTTTTTTGTGACAAAATGCGCTCTTCGGCGGAAGAATTCCGCATCCTTCGCGTTGTGCGTCACGGCGGATCCGTTTTTCGCCTTCCCGTCAGAGTTGTTGTTATGATTTTTATCGGTATTTTTATCGGTGTGTTGCGAGGGGCTTTTGCTTCACAAAAATGTCAGAAAAAATAGAATGAATTTTCGAAAAAACCCCGAAAGCCTATTTACAATTTCCGATTTTTATGGTATAATATTCTCAGAAATCGGAAGGGGTGTTTTCGTTATGGCGTCACGTCAGGTGTTGGAAACGTCGCGCAAATACGACGGAAAAATTCTGTCGGTGCGGGTGGATACGGTGATCCTGGAGGACGGGGCTCCCGCTCCTCGGGAGGTTGTGGAGCATAAGCCCGCCGTGTGCGTTCTTCCCGTGGATCGGAAGGGCAACGTATATCTGGTGCGCCAGTACCGTCACGCCGTGGGGGAATACCTTCTGGAGGCTCCTGCGGGGCTGATGGAGGAGGGCGAGACTCCCGAAGAAGCCGCCCTGCGGGAATTGCGGGAGGAAACGGGCGCCTGCGGCTCCGTGACCTTCGTGGGGGACTATTTTCCCACCCCCGGTTATTGTGAGGAATTGATCCATCTGTTCCTTGCGGACGTGGAATCCTTCGGGGAGACCGATCCCGACGAGGATGAGTTTTTGCAGACCGAAGTCCTTGATTTTGCTGAGTTTTATCAGATGGCGAGGGACGGGCGCATTCGGGACGGAAAGACCGTCGCCCTTGCCCTGCGGGCAGACCGCAACCATTGAGAAAAGGAGAGACCTGTATGTCGAAACGAGACGAAAAACGCGCGGAGATCCTGGAGTTCGTAACGGGGAAAGTGACCGAGGAGGGATACGTTCCCTCGGTGCGCGAGATCTGCAAGGCGGTGGGGCTTTCCTCGCCCGCAACGGTGCATTATCACCTGAACCAGCTTTGCGAGGAGGGACTGATCTCCAAGGAGCCCAATAAGAAGCGTTTCATTCGTTTGTCCAACCAATCCTCGGGCACGTCCTACGTGAAGGTCCCCCTGGTAGGTCGGGTCACCGCAGGTCAGCCCATTCTGGCGCGGGAGGAGATCGAGGATTATATTCAGATCCCCGCCGACTGCATTCGCGGCAGGGATACCTTTGCTCTGACCGTTCGGGGAGACAGTATGATCAACGCGGGGATCCTGGACGGTGATATTATTGTCGTTTTGCGGACTCCCGTTGCGGAGGACGGTGAGATCGTGGTTGCGCTTCTGGGCGAAGAAGCGACCGTAAAGCGCTTTTATCGGGACGGACGCCGCATTCGTCTGCAGCCCGAAAACGACGCTTATTCCCCCATTTACGCCGACGAGGTGAAGATCCTGGGCAAGGTCATCGCCCTGCACCGTTACGAGATCCGCTGATCTGCGGTGCCGGATCTTAATTTGAAATATGCGCATCCGAGACGGAGAAGGAGTTCCTTTTCCGTCTCTTTTCTGTGAAAAATTTCCGTCGGCGGAAAAATTATAATATTATTTAGAATATTTACCCCACAATTTGCAATTATTTTACAAAAAACCTCTTTACTTAACGGCGATTTTATGGTATAATATAAGACGCGAAATCACGTCATCAAAACGGATTTCGGAAGCACTATATACCAAAGAGAGGAAGTAACACTATGGGTAAGTCAAAAATCTCGAAAGTTCCCTTCAGTGGAACCCCCGAACAGGAGCGCGAGCTGCGTGATGTCATCGCCTCCTTGAAGGACACCCCGGGAGCCCTGATGCCCGTGATGCAGAAAGCACAGGACATTTACGGCTATCTCCCCATTGAAGTTCAGTCCATCATCGCTGAGGGTCTGAACGTCCCCGTAGAAGAAGTTTACGGCGTTGCCACCTTCTACGCACAGTTCGCTCTGAATCCCAAGGGCAAGTACATCATCGGCGTTTGCCTCGGTACCGCTTGCTACGTTAAGGATTCTCAGGCAATCTTCGACAAGTGCAGTGAGATTCTCGGAATCAAAGCCGGAGAGATCACCGACGACGGTCTGTTTTCTCTGGAAGCGACCCGTTGCATCGGCTGCTGCGGCCTTGCTCCCGTTATGACCGTTAACGACGACGTTTACGGTAAGATCACCGCTGCCGACGTTGCAGGGATTCTGAAGAAATACAACTGATATTCCCGGCTCGGTAATCGCCGATCCGCCGATGTTCGGTTTGGAGGAAAACATCAATGAAAATCAGTACCATCGTCGATCTTCTGGATGCAAAGGTTCTCTGCGGAGAAGATCATCTTGACAGCGAGGTTCATTCCGCCTGCGGGTCGGATATGATGAGCGACGTTCTGGCGTTCGTGAAGGATCAGGCTGTCCTTCTGACGGGGTTGGTCAACCTGCAGGTTGTCCGTACCGCGGAAATGATGGATATGCGCTGCATCGTCTTCGTTCGCGGGAAAAATCCCCCCGCAGAGGTGATCGAGGCTGCGGAGGAAGCGGGCATTGCCGTTCTTGCCACGGAGGAGCGTATGTATCCTGCGTGCGGGAAGCTGTACGCCACCGGTCTTGTGGGCGGGAGCGTGTTGAAATGAGCGAGCCCGTAAAGTTCCATTTCGACGTGGCGGGCGATAACTTTACCTCGGCGGGAGAAGCTTCCGTTCAGGTGAAGAAGCTGCTCCGTCAGTTGAATATGGATCCCGAGACCATCCGCCGCGTGTCCATTGCGATGTACGAGGGCGAGATCAATATGGTGATCCACGCCAAGGGCGGTACTGCCGATGTGATTCTTTATCCCGACAGAATTCGGATCGTTCTTGCGGACGTGGGCCCCGGTATTGCAGACGTGGATCTGGCAATGCAGGAGGGGTACTCCACCGCAAAGGACAACGTTCGGGCACTGGGCTTCGGTGCCGGAATGGGCTTGCCGAACATGAAGCGTTATACGGATTCGATGCAGATCGAGTCCGAAGTAGGAAAGGGTACGACCGTCACCATGGAGGTTTACCTTCCCGGTGCCAATCCCGCTTGATCGGGGGTCCCCGCCGAAAGGAGGTTTTTCCGCATGTCGAGATTACATTCCGTTTCTCTTGTGCCCGAAAAGTGCAAGGGATGCACCGCATGTCTGAAGCGGTGTCCCACCGAAGCAATTCGGATTCGGGACGGCAGAGCCGTTATTCTGACCGAACGGTGTATCGACTGCGGTGAATGCATCCGCGTTTGCCCTCATAAGGCAAAAAAAGCCACGTACGACGATTTTTCCGCGCTGGGAAGCTATAAGTGGAATATCGCCCTGCCCGCCCCCGCCCTGTACGGGCAATTCGACAATCTGGAGGACGTGGATTTCGTCCTCACGGGTCTGTTGGGTTGCGGGTTTGACGACGTTTACGAGGTTGCCTGCGCTGCGGAATTGATTTCCGAGTATACCCGACGGTATCTCCGTCGCACCGATATTCCCAAACCCGTCATTTCGTCCGCATGTCCCGCCGTTGCGCGGATCATCGCGGCGCGCTTTCCCACCCTTTGCGCCAACGTAATGCCCATGCTCCCTCCCGTGGAGATGGCTGCCATGCTGGCGAGAGAAGAGGCGAAAGCCAATCATCCCGAGCTGACCGACGAGGAGATCGGAGTGTTTTTCATCTCTCCCTGTCCTGCCAAGGTCAGTTACGTCAAGAACCCCATCGGCATCGAAAAGAGTGCCATCAGCGGGGCTCTGTCCATGAGTGACGTGTATTTCCGTCTTCTGCCCGTGATGCGAAACATCACCACCCCCAAATCCCTCTCCCGTACGGGTCTGATCGGGATCAGCTGGGCGGGCACGGGCGGCGAATCCTCGGCGCTGTTCAACGACAAGTATCTTGCCGCAGACGGCATCGAGAACGTGATTCAGGTCTTGGATGAGATCGAAAACGGGAATATTTCGGGCTTGGAATTCGTGGAGCTGAACGCCTGCAGCGGTGGCTGCGTGGGCGGTGCTCTGACCGTGGTGAATCCCTACATTTCCAAGGCTCGGCTTCAGAGTCTCCGTCGTTACCTGCCCGTGTCCCAGAACCGTGTCGGTCCTGCGCTGGGCGGCGATCAGACCGAGATCCCCTCCGAATACCTTTGGAACGTACCATTAAAATACACGCCGAATCTTCAGTTGGATTCCGATATCACCTCCGCCATGCGGAAGATGTCCGAGATCCAGCGGATCCGAGATCAATTCCCCGATCTCGATTGCGGCGCCTGCGGTGCCCCGTCCTGCTTCGCGTTGGCGGAGGATGTGGTTTGCGGCATGGCGTGCGAACGGGATTGCATTATGAAATGGAAGGACGTTTTGCGGGATCTTGATCCCGGGATGCCTCTTCCGAAGAGGGATAAAAAATTATGACAGCAAAAGAACTCCGTACAGCCCTGTCTCTGGAGGTCCTCTCCGAGACCGACCCCGACCGCGCCGTCACAGGCGGCTACGCGGGGGATCTTCTCAGTTGGGTCATGGGACGCGCTCAGAGCGGCGACGCCTGGGTGACCATTATGACCAACCGCAATATCCTTGCCGTAGCGGCGCTGGCAGATACTGCCTGCGTCATCGTGGCGGAAGATTCCGCGGTGGAGGCCGATGTCTCTGCCTTGGCGGAAGAGAAGGGCATCAATCTGTATCGCAGTCCTTTGCGGATGTTTGATCTTTGCTGCCGTATCGGAGCTTTGATTGGCGTATGAGCCGTTACTATTACGATCTGCACATTCATTCCTGTCTCTCGCCCTGCGCCGACGACGACATGACCCCCGCCAACATCGCGGGCATGGCGTCGCTGAAGGGCTTGACGCTGCTGGCGTTGACCGACCACAATTCCTGCCGCAACTGCCCCGCCTTCTTTGAGGCGTGCAGAGCCTACGGAATCGTCCCCGTCCCCGGTATGGAGCTGACCACTGCGGAGGATATCCACATGGTCGTCCTGTTCCCCACGCTGGAGAAGGCGATGGCATTCGATGCCGCCGTGCACGAGACCCTGATCCCCGTCCCCAACCGACCCGACATTTTCGGAAATCAGTTGATCGTGGATTGTGAAGACAACGTCCTCGGAACCGAGGATCTTCTCCTGATCAACGCCACGTCTCTGGACGTG
>JAFPBP010000214.1 GCA_017424085.1 Clostridia bacterium | reverse complement strand
GACCCGATCCTGACCATGATCGTCTTTGCCTGCGTCCCCATTCTTGTGGTGGTGACCATGCATTACCGCAAAGCCATGAAGCTTGCCTTCGACGATCGCCGCAAGAGCAACGCCACCATCAACGCCGCCGTGGAGAGCAGCGTGACCGGCATCCGCGTCACCAAAGCCTTCACCAACGCGGAGCGGGAGGTGGAAAAATTCTCCAAGGGGGACGAGGAATTCGTGGACGCCTCCCGCCGTGCCTACCGTGCCATGGCGAAGTTCCATTCCGGCACCTCCTTCGTTACCGACGTATTCAACGTGTTTATTCTCATCGCAGGCGGTCTGTTCCTTTATTCGGGACGGATCTCCTTCGGGGATTATTCCACCTTCATCGTTTCGGTCAACCTGTTCATCGGGCCCGTGAATACCCTCATCGGCTTTATGGAGCAGTTCCAGAACGGCGTCAGCGGCTTTAAGCGCTTCGTTGAGGTTATGGACGAGGCTCCCGAGACCGACGCTCCCGATGCTCACGCTCTGACCGACGTGCGGGGCGAGATCGAATTCCGGAACGTGTCCTATTCCTACGACGCCTCCAAGGAGGTCCTGCACGACGTGAACCTGCACCTGAATCAGGGGCGCAAGCTGGCGCTGGTGGGACCCTCGGGCGGAGGTAAGACCACCCTTTGTCATTTGTTGCCCAATTTCTATCGGCTGGAGGAGGGCAAGGGATCGATCCTCATCGACGGGCAGGATCTGCGGGATCTGACGCTGGAATCGGTGCGCCGCAACATCGGCATCGTTCAGCAGGACGTATTCCTGTTCGTGGGCACCATCCGCGAAAATATTCTCTACGGCAGACCCGATGCCACCGAGGAGGAGGTCTACGAGGCGGCGCGCCGTGCCAACATCCACGATTACATCATGACTCTGGAAAAGGGCTACGATACCGAGATCGGTGAGCGGGGCGTGAAGCTTTCGGGCGGACAGAAGCAGCGCCTCAGCATTGCCCGCGTCTTTCTGAAGGATCCCGCTATTCTCATTCTGGACGAAGCCACCAGTGCCTTGGATAACACCACCGAGGTTCTGATCCAGCAGGCGTTGGACGAGCTTTGTAAGGGGCGCACCACGCTGGTGGTGGCGCATCGTCTGTCCACCATCCGAAACGCCGACGAGATCGCCGTGGTTCTGGACGGACGGATCACCGAGCGGGGCACCCACGAGGATCTGATGGCGGCAGGCGGTACCTACAAGAGCCTGTATTCGCTTCAGTTCCGTGAAAACGATACCTTTGAATAAGATTTGCGACGGCGTTCCGCATGGGTTTGCGGGGCGCCGTTCCCTGCATTTTTGCCGATGTGAGGGAAAAACCGTAAATCGTCATAAAAAACCCGAAAATAAGTATAGACAAACGGATCGGAATCGTGTATAATGGGAAAAAAACGAAACGGAGTGTTGTTTATGTCTGACATCTTACGCTACGATCGCTTTGTGGACGATTGGATGCACGCTCTTCCTCTGGGCAACGGACGGATCGGTGCCATGGTCTTCGGAAACCCTCACCGTGAGGTCGTCGAGATCAACGAGGAATCCATGTGGAGCGGTCGGCAGATCAAGGAAGAAAACCACGCTACGCCCGAGGTCCTGGCGGAGATTCGGAGATACATTGCCGAGGAGCGGCTGGATGAGGCGATTGCTCTCAGCACCGAAACCTTTTTGGCATCTCCTCCGCGGGTGCGCTTCTACGAGACCTTCGGGGAGATTTCCTTTGACTTTGAAGACAAGAGTGAGGTTTCGGAGTATTGTAAGCAGCTGGATCTGAATACTGCCGTGACCACCGTATCGTGGAAGCAGAACGGGATCAAACGGCAGAGCGAATGCTTTGTCAGCCAAGCCTACGATTGCCTGGTCTATCGCTTCACCTCGGAGCAG
>JAFPBP010000213.1 GCA_017424085.1 Clostridia bacterium | reverse complement strand
GTGCGGGTTCAAGTCCCGCTTCCGGCACCAAAATTCCGTACGCAGGCGCGTGCGGAATTTTTCTTTT
Source organism: Clostridia bacterium (assembly GCA_017424085.1). GTDB lineage: Bacteria > Bacillota > Clostridia > Oscillospirales > UBA644 > RGIG995. Next base: position 1,813 of record JAFPBP010000213.1, on the reverse strand, counting down.
TTTGCGGCTTTTATCAATTTGAACGATTGTGCAGTTGTGTGTACGAAAATCTATTGCAAATATGATGGAATATGGTATAATATTCCTGTAAATGATAAATTCTCTGTCATGAAAAGAGGAGCGAATATGAATTTTTCGGTGAAGATGAAAGACCAAAACGAGAACGTAAAGGTAACTCTTTCGGAACGGGAAGGGGAGAACGGAATTCTCTTTGTGGACGTGGACGTTTCTTATGCCGAGGCGCAGGTGCCGGAGCCTTTTTCAGTCTGCTTTGAGGTCTCTTGCGTGGATATGTATTCCACGTGGGGCGCGACTCTGGGGATGGAGCGGAATCTTGCGCCCGGTTGGAGGCGAAGGAAAACTTACTCTCGTCTGGCGTCAGGTGCGCCTTTGCATCAGGTGCTTTCCTCCGACGGCAGAAACCGGCTGACCATTGCGTTGTCCGACGCGATGACGCCCACCGAGATTTCTTCGGGAATTAAGGAAGAAACGGCGGGATTGTACTGCGAGGTGCGTTTTTTTACTATGCCTGTCAATAGTATTTCCCAATATCACGCCACGATCTACATAGACCAAACCGACCGCCCCTATGAGGATGCGCTGAAGGCGGCGGAGCGCTATTGGGCAGAGGAATGCGGCTACCCTTGCGCGTATATTCCTGACGCGGCGAGGCGCCCTATGTACTCTTGCTGGTACTCCTTCCATCAGCATATTGACGTGGATGCTATTGTGGAGCAATGCCGCTTGGCAAAGGCGATGGGGATGGACAGCGTTATTGTGGACGATGGCTGGCAGACCGAGGATAATTCCCGCGGATACGCCTTTTGCGGCGACTGGGAGGTCGCTTCCTCCAAGGTGCCCGATATGAAAGCCTTTGTGGACCGCGTGCATGAGACGGGCATGAAGTTTATCCTCTGGTATTCGGTGCCCTTTATGGGGAAGCGCACCAAGGCGTTTGAGCGCTTCCACGATATGATATTGGGATACTCCACGGCGGGAAAGACGTTTGCCTCTCTTGACCCCAGATTTCCCGAGGTGAGAGAATATCTGATCGACACCTACCGTCGTGCCGCCGAGGATTGGGGACTTGACGGCTTTAAGCTGGACTTTATCGATTCCTTCAAACTGCTTCCCGAAACCCCCGCCTTTGATGAGCGCTGGGATACCTTATCCCTTGAGGAAGGCGTTGACCGACTGCTGAAGGGGATCACCGATGCGCTTCGCGCCATCAATCCCGATATGTTGATCGAATTCCGCCAGTCCTACTTCGGTCCTACCATCCGCAAATACGGCAATATGATCCGCGTGGCGGACTGCCCGAATGATTCCTTTATGAACCACCTCAGCGGCACCGACCTGCGCTTCTGCCTCGGCAAGACCCCCGTCCACTCGGATATGCTGATGTGGCATAACGACGATTCCGTGGAAGCGGCGGCGTATCAGGTGGTCTGCACGCTGTTCACCGTTCCGCAGATCTCGGTGCTTCTCGATACGATTCCCGAGGATCACAAAAAGATGTTACGCTTTTATCTCGGCTTCTGGAATGAAAACCGCGACGTATTGCTTGACGGTGACTTTTCGGCGGAGAATCCCGAGTCCCTCTATTCGCTGGTGAAGGCAGAACGAGACGGACGGATCGTCGCCGTAGCGCACGCAAAACCGATTCTGACGGTGGAGGATCTTCGCAAGCTGAATTTTGTGAATGCTTCGAACGAGCAGACGCTTGTTCTTCGCGCCGTGACCGATCTCGGTAAGCGCGCCTTCCGCGTGCTGGACTGCATGGGCAACGTAACCGAGCAGGGAACGCTTGACC
>JAFPBP010000212.1 GCA_017424085.1 Clostridia bacterium | reverse complement strand
ATTGCTAAAGCAATGGAAGCAACAAGAAGACGATCCGTATAAAACGGCTGAAAGCCCAGCGCATCAAGCTCCTCAACAGACAAAGGTGCCTCCAAGTCGGAAAACAATAATTGGAAATGGCTGTTTGGGGCATCGCAGGCAACTCTCATCACGAATATGGGGGCTCCCGTCTCACCCTGCATCAAGGGATCACTCGGGGAACGATGGACCTCTCGCACATAATAGTTTTTTGATCCGCGTTCGATCCGATAGGTTACGATCTTAATGTCAAGATCCCGATCGGTTGTGTATTCGATTTTTGGGTAATCCGGAGTATATGGGGATTGAGGATCCCGCAATTCCCGGATCCATGTGAAGCTCCTGCAGAGTTCGTCTGAATCCGAATAGACCGTTCCGGAGACAACCTTTTTATCGCCAAACATTCCTTCCAGATCGTACTCTACGCGATCCTCGCACACAGTCACAGGACCATCGCCCTCAACTCCGGCAAAGCGCCCGAGGAGAGGTTGTACGAAAAAGGAATAACCGATCACGGACCGATCAAAGTGTTCGCGGATCGTTTGCTGTTCTTCAAAGGATAACGTCAAAATACCAAACATAAAATCCGCGTACGCATCGTCGGAAGAATCATACTGTAACAAGGTAGGATACTCAGACATAAGAATTTGCTGAGCAAACGGTTTTGAATAATTTCCTGCTACCGTCGAGGAGGTATCCGTTTCGTCAACGGTTTCCGCAGAGACGGGAAGCGCCAAGGCGAAAATCTGCAAGAGCAGCGCCAGAGCAAGGGTGACAGAGAACATCTTTTTGATTTTCATGGGATATACCTCCTTTTCTTGGTAATTTCATTATATCACAAAAGACACAGTATTGTCAAGTGTGACGGGGGGTGTTTGTGAATTTTTTGTAAAATATTACGATTTTACACTCAATCATGTGCGCGGAACGCACAAATATATCGTAAAACTGAAATGCAAAACGGAAAAAGTGACCAAAAAAGAAACGCCGCAGGTTTCCCTGCGGCGAAGATCAATCGGATTTACTTTTTGCGGGCAAGCCACTCTTTGTAGCGGCGGGCGGAATCGCGCTTGGGCTTGGTAAACAGCAGGAAGACCGCGCCGACAAACACGATGATCAAAGCGAAGATCACCAGAAGCCCCGCAGAGACACTGTTGGACTTAAACTGGGACCACATGGTCAAAACCGCGTCGTTTCGGTCTCCGAAGTCCCGCATGATGGAGCAACGGTCCACCACTTCCTTCTCGGGATATTGGGCGGAAAATTGGCGCCCGATCTCGGCGGTTTGAACGAGGATCTTTCCGTCCTCGGTCAGATAGTCCTCGGAGACGGTTCCTTCGAAATAGTAGGTCAGATCAACGGTATATTCGCCCTCGTCGTCTCCATACCAATCAAGAAGAAGCTCGAAAATATCGTCTCCCGCAATCACGCTGGTGTAGCCGATGAATTCCATATTCCGAGCCGCAACGGCGGGATCGCAGAGGTAATTGACGAAATCCTGCGCAAGCTCGGTATTGGCGCCCTTGGGCATGACCCAACCGTCGAACCAGACCGAGCCGCCGTCCTCGGGAACGGTGAACGCCAGAATCACGCCGTCCTCTTCCTCCGCAAGATCCATGGAATAAACGGCGTCGCCGCTCCATGCCTGGTTGATGTCGATCTTGCCCGAAACGATATCGCTCTTTCCGCTGTCAACCTCCAGACCGTAGATGTTGCTCTTCATGGAGGTGAGAGCCTTGCCCGCCTCGGCGATGGTATAATCGTCGGTGCGGTTCATGATCTCGTCAATGGCGGCGCGGAAGGCATCGAGGGTGGTCTCCCCCGCTGCCAGCTTGCGGTTCCATTCGGCGATCTCCTCGGCGTAAACCGAAACCACGGCGGGAATGTAAGCATCGCGGACCGAGTCCTTGATGGTCATGCGGTTCTTATAATCGGGATTCCAGAGGATGCTCCAGGAGCGGGTGTCCTCGGGATCCACGTGGGCGGGGTTGTAGATAAGCCCCACGGTGCCCCACATATAGCCGACGGCGTATTTGTCAAAGCCGTTTTCCTCAAAGACCTGCTTGATGTAGGGGGAAACGTAGGTGGTATAATTCTCCATTTTGGAGTAATCGAACTGCTCCAGGGCAATTTTATCGTCGGTCCCGTTCTCGGTGGCTAAGATCATCTTCTGAATCACGTAGTCGGAGGGGCAGACCAGATCGTACTGCGCTTTCCCCGTTTTCAGGGTATTGAGCATGGTTTCGTTGGTCTCGAAGGTATCGTACTGCACGCGGACGCGAATGCCCGTGCGGTTGTAATAATCGGTTGCCCAGTCCTCCATGACCGAGGGGACCACCTTGGTTCCGTTTTCGTCGGTACCGTCGTCGATGTATTCCTGCCAGTTATAGACCCGAAGCACCACCTCGTCGGCGGAGAAGGTCAGCCCCGCAGAAGACAGGGCGGGCAGAAGCAGGGTCAGACAAAGCAACAGAGATAACAGCTTTTTCATCGCGTACCCTCCTCTCTCTTCTTTCCCCGCAGGTTCATCAAGATCAACAACAGCAGCGCCACCAGGAAAATGAGGGTGGTCAGGGCGCGCAGGGTGGGGGGAAGGGTGCCCTTTTTGCTGGTGACACCGTAAACGTAGGTGGAAAGGGTGGCAAAGGAGGTGTCACGGGTGAAGGCGGTGATGATATAATCGTCCAAGGACAGAGTCACGGACAGAAGAAAGCCGCTGAAAATGCCGGGCATGATCTCGGGCAGAATGATCCGACGCAGAGCGTGGGCAGGGCGTGCGCCCAGATCCAGCGCCGCTTCGTAGATGTTGGGATCCATCTGCTGCAGCTTGGGGTTGATGCTCAGAACCACGAAGGGCAGGGTCAGAACCACGTGACCGATCAGAAGGGTGAGGAAATTGAAGCGGACGCCGAAATAAACGAAAAGAATGGTCAGAGACAGAGCGGTGACGATCTCCGCGTTCATGATGGGAATCTGCGAAACACCCTCCAGCGCGGTCTTCATACGGCGACCGCTGTAATGAATGCCGATCGCCCCCACGGTTCCGAGAACGGTGGACACGGCGGCAGAGGACAGGGCGACAACCACGGTATTCACCACGGCGGTGACGATTTCGGTATTACGGAAAAGATCGGGGTAAAGATCCAGAGAGAAGCCCGTCCAGGAGCCGATGACCTTGGCTTCGGTGAAGCTGAAGACCATCAGAAGCAGGATGGGGGCGTACATGATCAGAAGCATGATGCCCACGAAAACGCGGGCGAGAATACGAGTCGTCTGTTTCACCACATGTTACCTCGCACGTTTTCTTCCTTCTGCACGTTCTTTGTTGCAACCATGCCGAAGGCGATGAGGAGGAGCATGATCACGGCGACGATGCTTCCCATGTGCCATAAGCCTTGATCGAAATACAACTGAATACTGTTCCCGATCAGAGACAACTTCCGTTCGCCCATAACGTCGCTGATTACGTAAGAGGACATGGTGGGCATAAAGACCATGGTGGCGGCGGACACGATGCCGGGGGCGGACATGGGAAGAACGATCTTCACGAAGGTCTGCCACGGACGGGCACCCAGATCGGAGGACGCCTCGATCTGACTGTAATCCAGCTTGGTCATGGTGGTATACAGGGGGAGAATAACGAAGGGAAGGTAGTTATAGACCATGCCGATCATGGTGCAAAGGTAGGGATGCGCCCCGCCGTTGAGCCCCATCCAATAGAGAAGGTCACGGGTGGCGGCGGTGCGGAGCACGAAATTGATCCACATGGGCATGATAAACAGAAGAACGATGGCGGTGGGCATCTTCATATCGCGGTGAGCGAGAAAATACGCCACGGGATAGCCGAGGAGAAGGCAGATGACCGTATTCAACGCACCGATGATGAAGGACACGAGAATGGTATTGATGTTGGAGGCGGAGCCGAAAAATCCGGTCAGATTCTCAAGAGTAAAATGCCCGTCCACGTCGGTGAAGGCGTAGGCAAGGATCAGAAGCAGGGGGATGATCACGAACAGGATCATGAAGATCCCGTAGGGCAACGCCAGCCACTTGCGGGAGAACTTAATCCTTGACATACTTGGATACCTCCCCGCGCAGGGTCATGCGGATCTTCTCCGCGGGAATGCGAACGCTGACGCGGTCGAACTCATTCCAGGTATATTCGGTGTCGGCGACGAAGTCCTCGTCGTCCTCGGTGCGGATGAGGACCTGATAGTGGTTGCCCAGATAGATCATGGAGACGATCTTACCGCAGACCACGCCGTCCTCCTCATTATCGATGATCTCAATATCGGACAGGGAAACGTCCACCAGAACGTCCGCGTCCTTGAAATCGTATTTCTTGCCGTCGGGAGCGATGACGTACCCTTCCTCGTCCAGCGAAGAGCCGGGGACCAGCTGGGTCACGTCGCAATCAAAAGCGCCGCCCGCGATGATAACGCGGTTATCGTTGTCAATGTAAGCATCGTCGTACACGTTGGAAACGATGGTCTTTTTCATGATATGGATCAGATCGGGGGCAATGTTCACCGAAACGGGAACGCCGGTCTCCATGCTGCGGGTGGACTGGATGGTGACCTCGTTGCGCCCGACCATCATGGTATATTCGTAATGAATGCCCTTGAAGACCTTTTCGGTGAGAACGCCGTCGATCATGCCCTTCCCCACCTCGGCAAACTTCACGTCCTCGGGACGGACGACCACGTTGACCTTTTCGTTGGCGGGGAAATCGTCCACGCAATCGAAGATATGGTTCAGGAAGCGGACCTTGCGGTTGCCCATATAGGTCCCCTCGTACAGGTTGCTCTCTCCGATAAAGTCGGCAACGAAGGCGTTCTTGGGCTCGTTATAGATATCCTCGGGGGTTCCGATCTGCTGGATCTGCCCGTCCTTCATGACCACGATGGTATCGGACATGGTAAGGGCTTCCTCCTGATCGTGGGTCACGTAAATAAAGGTAATGCCCAGCTTGCGGTGCATTTCCTTCAGCTCGATCTGCATCTCCTTGCGCATCTTCAGGTCCAGAGCACCCAGAGGCTCGTCCAACAGCAGGATCTGAGGCTCGTTGACGATGGCGCGGGCAATGGCAATACGCTGCTGCTGACCGCCCGAAAGGGTGGTGATATCACGCCATTCGAACTCCTCCAGATCCACGATCTTCAGCGCCTCGGTGACCTTTTTGGAGATCTCCTTCTTGGTCAGCTTGCGATACTTTGTGACCTTATTCCCATCGCGGTCGGTCGTTTCATAGGGAATGCGCTTCAGCTTCAGACCGAAGGCAACGTTATCGTACACATCCAGATGGGGGAAGAGCGCATATTTCTGAAAGACCGTATTGACGGGGCGCTCATAGGGGGGAAGATCGGCAATATCCTTGCCGTTGAGCAGAATTTTCCCTTCGGTGGGGTGCTCAAAACCCGCAATCATCCGCAGGGTCGTGGTTTTACCACAGCCCGAAGGACCCAAGAACGAAACAAATTCGCCCTTTTTAACGTAGAAGTTGAAGTTGTCCACGGCGACGGTATCGTTATACCGATTCGTGACTCCTACCAACTCGATGATGACATTTTCCTTTTCCACGTTCATCACTCCAAAACAAAATATTGCGCCTTGGACGCCCACGGGGGACGCCCTACTTTCCATCATTTCTCCGCCGCAGTATTGAATTTCGGTTCATCCTTTTGGCTGCGTTGTCAAGGACGAAAACGCCCTTCCAACTATATTTACAAGTAGCAAGAAAAGTGTAACATCTATGTATGACAAAAGAATGTCAAATCGACAAATTTTTTCGCAGTATTTGCGGGCATGAAAATCCGCTCAACCCCTTGAAAACGCAGGAACAGAGAGCCTCGCCCGAATCAGGGTGCGCGAAAGGGAAAATCGCAAGGATTTTTGTCCCATAAACCGTACAATTCCACGTCTGCATTTGTGAATAAAATCTTACATTCTCAAAAAGCACTTGAAATCCGCGCAAAAATGTGCTATACTCTTATGAGGAATTCTCAAAACAGAATCTGTACCCGTAGCTCAGCTGGATAGAGTGTCAGACTCCGACTCTGAAGGTCGAAGGTTCGAATCCTTTCGGGTACGCCATGAAGCAACCACTTTTCGCAGGTGGTTGCTTCTGTCCGTTTAGAAAAGGCAAAAATAAAGATAAAGGAATTGAAACAAAACATGAGCACTCTTCTCTCCATATCCATCGCCCTTTTGGCAGGGCTGATCATGACGAGAATCTTCAAACCGCTGAAGCTCCCCTCGGTAACGGCGTATCTGATCGCGGGGGTTCTGATCGGGCCCTACTGCATGGGTGCCCTCGGTTGGGAAGGCATCGGCTTCACCTCGGCGGACGCCGTAAGCAAGCTGGGACTGATCTCCGAGGTTGCGCTGGGCTTCATCGCCTTCTCCATCGGCAACGAATTCCGCCTGGATGAACTGAAGAAGACCGGAAAGCAGGCGCTTATCATCGGTATTTTTCAGGCGTTGGTGGCAACCCTGTTCGTGGACCTCGCCCTCTTCGCAGTACATCTGGCAATGCCCGATAAGCTGACCCTCCCTCAGGTTCTGACCCTGGGCGCCATCGCCACGGCAACCGCACCTGCGGCAACGCTGATGGTGGTTCGTCAGTATAAGGCAAACGGTCCCTTGACCAAGCTTCTGCTCCCCATCGTTGCGCTGGACGACGCGGTGGGTCTGATCGT
>JAFPBP010000211.1 GCA_017424085.1 Clostridia bacterium | reverse complement strand
GATCTTGCGTGGACCGAAAATTCCTCCAGAATCGACGCTCTTCCACGCGATGGGGAGCGCGATATCCACGGGGATTTCGGTGCTTTTTGCTACGTTGGGTTCCGTCACAGCCTCTGCCACGGCTGGTCTGCGGGCGTGATTGCATTTATGGAAGAAGAAAACCTGTAACGCATGGGAGAAACGACGAAAAAACGGGTCGGTCGGACGGAGAAACAAAAATCTTTTCCGAACGCCGAATCTGTGATAACATAAAGAAAAAAGCAAGGAGATGGCGTTCTGATGCAGAGGTATGACGTTGCGGCGTACGTGTGGCCTTCCTACACGGGAGACGATCCCAGAGCCCGAATTTTTTGGGAGGAGGGCTACGGGGAATGGCAGACGGTAAAGAAAATGCAACCCAAATTCGAGGGACACCTCTGGCCTCGCAAGCCGTTGTGGGGATACGTAAACGAGGCGGATCCATACGTGATGGAAATGGAGATCGAGGCGGCAACGAGCCACGGTGTGAACGTTTTCATCTACGATTGGTATTGGTACGATAACAAGCCCTTTTTGGAGCAATGTCTTGACAACGGCTTTCTGAAAGCACGCAACAACCACAAAATGAAGTTCTATCTCATGTGGGCGAATCACACCGCCACCACCATGTGGGACAAGCGGAATTCGGATCTGAAGATCCCGATCTGGGACGGTGCCGTGGATCGGAAAACCTTCGATTTCATTGTGGATCGCACCATCGAGAAATATTTTAAGCATCCGCAGTATTATAAGATCAACGGCAAGCCCGTTTATATGATCTTCAACCTTCACGATCTGATCCGCGGTCTGGGCGGCGTTGCGGCTGCGAAGGATGCCCTTGCCGATTTTCGAAGAAAAACCGAGGCCGCGGGCTTTCCCGGTCTGGAGCTTCAGATGTGCATCAAGGGGAGGAAGTATTCCAACATCGACGTGGGCGACGGGATGACCGTGCGGGATTTCGTCAATGCCGTGGGATTTGACAGCGGATCGTTGTATCAGTACCGTGATCTGACCCCCACAAACCGTCCCTACCCCGAATTTTTTGCTGATGCCATCAAGGAGTACGACGAGATTGCGGGCGAGCTGGATCTGGTCGCGTATCCTCACGTGACCGTCGGCTGGGATTCCAATCCCCGATACAATCGATTCCATGACGACGTGTGTCTGGACAATACCCCCGAAAACGTGAAAAAGGCGTTTGAATACGCCAAGGCGTATATCGACAGCCATCCTGAGCTTCCTGTGCCGCTGATTACCGTAAATTCCTGGAACGAATGGACCGAAACCAGCTATCTCCATCCCGACGACCTGTACGGATACGGGTATCTGGAGGCGATCAAGTCGGTTTTCGTGGAATAATTCAAGAAAAAATCGGTCGTTGATCCCGATTCCAAAATTGCAAGGCGCCGCGTCCCATGGGCACGGCGCCTTTTTTCGCGCAAGGGCAAGCTTTTGTCCCTCATGGACTTGACAAACGGAAGAAAAACTGCTATAATATATGGTATAATATTTTTCAACCGAAGTTTCGGAGGTATAAGTTATGGAAAAGATTAAGGTTGCCGTGGTTGGCACGGGTAATATCTGCAAAACTGCACATATGCCCGTTTACATGAAGCGGGATGACGTGGAGGTCATTGCCTGCGCGGACATTGATTTCCCCAAGGCGAAGGCGTTTGCCGAAAAGTTCAACATTCCTCAGGTCTATTCCTCGGTGGAGGAGCTGCTTGCCAACTGCAAGCCCGATTACGTGGACGTTTGTACGTGGCCTGCCGCTCACGCCCCCGTATCCATTGCCGCCGCAAACGCGGGCTGTCACGTAATGTGCGAAAAGCCCGTTTGCCACAATCTGGAAGACGCTTTGGCTCTGAAGGAGGCGGTGGAGCGCAACGGCGTGAAATTCATGCTGGCAGTTCCTCTTCGTTATGAAAAGTCTGCCGTCCATGCAAGAAAGCTGGTGGACGAGGGCGTGCTCGGAGACGTGTATTACGGCAAGACCGCATACGTCCGTCAGCGCGGCATTCCCGGCGGCTGGTTCTCCTGCTCGAAATATGCGGGCGGCGGTCCCATCATCGACATCGGCGTTCATCGCATCGATCTTGCCTGGTATATGATGGGTTGCCCCAAGCCTGTCTCGGTTTCCGCAACGGCGGTCTATAAGATCGGCGATTATCGCGACGAGCCCAAGGTGGATCCCGTGACCGGCGAGGTCTCCGCTACCAACGATTGGTCGGGCGCTGAGGTTGACGATTACAAATTCGACGTGGAAGATTCCGCCAGCGGCGTATTCCGCTTTGAGAACGGCGCTCAGCTGTTCTTTGAGACCGCATGGTCCTTTAACGGCCCCGTCAACAACTCCACCCAGATCGCAGGGGACAAGGCGGGCATTACTCTGGAGCCCTTCAAGCTGTACCGTTCCGAGGGGAAGAATTTGGTAGAAGAGCCCATTGAGGGTGATTTCAGCGGAAACTTCTTCGCCAACGAGATCGATCACTTCATCGATTGCGTTCGCAACGATAAGGTTCCCTCCTCCAACATCGAGCAAGCCGTTCAGCTTCAGATGATGCTTATGGGGATCTATGAGTCTTCCAAGACGGGCAAAGAGGTCAGATTTACGTATTGAATCGAAAGAACGAAGGGTCTCGGCTCTTCGTTCTTTTTTTGAGGGAAGGAGCGCATTATGCAAGCATATCCCCTGAAAACCGTGGTTTTAAGCTCGTTGGAAAAGGTGTTTCCCGAGACCGATCCCCGTTCCGAGGCGGCGTTATCCCGCCTGTCCTGTCTGAACAACGAGCCCTTGTCCTTTCAGATTGCCTATCGGCTTGAGCTTGGAGAAATCTTGGCGGCGACTACCTTCGTGAGGATCACCTCCGATCTTCCCGTATCCCTCTATTCCGTGGGGTACGCGCCCGTGCTTCAGCCCTCGGACCCCAAGCTGAACGATCGCTATCGGGCGGGCTTGTTTCCCGACCGTCTGCTGAAAAAACGCGTCAATCCGAAGGTCTCGGTGAAGCGGTATCCCACCCATTCCATCCACGTGGAGGACGATCCCGTGCATCTCTTTGCACAGTCCGATTCCTGGCGCGCCGTCTGGATCACCCTTAACGAGGAGGGACGGAGGGCTTCGGGAGGCGAGCATTCGGTGCTGGTGGAATTTTTCAGCCAGACCGACGGCTCGAAGCTGGGCGAAGCGTCTCTGACCGTTTCGGTTATCGACGCCTCTCTGCCCAAGCAGACCCTCAAGTATACCAACTGGTTCCATTGCGATTGCCTTTGCGATGCCTACGGCGTGTCCCCCTTTTCCCCCCGTTTTTGGGATCTGTTTGCCGATTATGTGAAGCAGGCAAGCCTGCACGGGATGAACATGCTTCTAACCCCCTGCTTCACGCCGCCTTTGGACACTCCCATCGGGGAAGAGCGGATGACGGTTCAGCTGGTGGGGGTCACGGTGACCCGAGGGGAATATTCCTTCGATTTCTCTCTGCTGGAGCGGTATCTTTCGATTGCACGCAAGCATGGGATCGAATATTTTGAGCATTCCCATTTCTTCTCTCAATGGGGGGCGGAGCACGCGCCTAAGGTGATGGCGACGGTGGACGGACGTTATCGGCGCCTTTTCGGCTGGGAGACGGTGGCGTGGGGCTCCAAATACAAGGCGTTTTTGCAGGCGTATATCCCCGCTCTCCTCGCCTTTCTGAAGGAGCGTGGCTTGGATCACAGGTTCATCTTCCACGTGTCCGACGAGCCCTCCCCCGAAAATCACGACACCTATCGGAAGGCGAAGGCCGCTTTGGGAGACCTTTTGAAGGAGTACACGGTGGGGGACGCTTTGTCCCATTACGAGTATTACGAGGACGGGTCGGTAACCACGCCCATCGTGAAGACCAACCGCGTGGCGGATTTTTACGGCAAGGCAAAGAACCTTTGGGCGTATTATACGGGAACCCAATGCTACGACGGGCTGAGCAACCGAAAGCTGAACTGCTCGGGAGAGCGGAACCGTATGCTGGGGATCCAGTTGTATATGCACGAGATCAAGGGATTCCTGCATTGGGGGTATAATTTCTGGTACGACGCCCTCTCCCAAGGCTTTGCCGACCCCAACACCGACGCCTGCATCTACCACGGCGCCAACCCCGGCACGGGCTTTTTGGTCTATCCCGCCCTCAACGGTGGGTGCATCCCCTCCATTCGGCAGAAGGTGTTCTACGAGGGCATTCTCGACCTGCGCGCCCTGTGTCTGTTGGAACGGCTCATCGGGAAGGGGGAGACCAAGCGCTTCGTGGAGGACTACTTCGGCAAGGTTACCTTCTTTACCCATCCCCAATCGGCAGAGCGGCTGCTCTGCTTCCGTGAGCTTGTCAACGAAAAAATTCGTCAGTCCCTTCGGGATTGACCTTGTGTGGGACGGAGACGCGATTGCGTTTTCCGTCCCTAATTTTTTGTTTTTTTTGTGATATCTCTTGACAACGGTCGGAATTTATGGTAAAATACCATATGATATATAACATTCGATATATTATGGAGGTGCCCTATGCCGCCGAAGGTAAAGGTTACGAAAGAGGAAATCGTCAAAACCGCCCTTGCGTTGGTGCGGGAGCAGGGAGCGGAAGCGCTGAACGCACGCGCCATTGCCGCCGCGCTGAATTGCTCCACCCAGCCCGTGTTTTCGAATTTTGCATCCATGGAGGAGCTTCGTTCCGCCACGGTCAATGCCGCATACGAACTGTATCTGGAGTTTTTGCGCCGTGAGACCGAGCGAGGGAAGTATCCGCCTTATAAGGCGTTCGGTATGGCGTACGTTTGCTTTGCCGACGAGGAAAAGAAGCTGTTTCAGCTGCTGTTTATGCGAGACCGCAGGGGGGAGGCGCATGCTCCTTCTCCCGATTTTGAGGCGTCGGTTGCGCTGATCTCTGCCGCAAACGGGATCTCCCGAGAGAAAGCGGAGCTTCTGCATTTGGAGATGTGGACCTGCGTTCACGGAATCGGAACCATGCTTGCAACCTCCTTTTTGGAGTTGGATCGGGAGTTGATCAGCGGGATTTTGTCCGACGTATATCAAGGGTTGCGGAGCAGACTCGGATCGGAGGTGTCTTCTGATGCAAGCAATTAAGATCGAGGGCTTGACCAAACGCTACGGCAATCTTCTTGCCGTGGATTCCCTGTCCCTTTCCATTGAGGAGGGGGAGCTGTTTGCGCTTCTTGGGGTGAACGGAGCGGGGAAGACCACCACCGTGAAAATGCTTTCCTGCCTCACGGCACCCACCGACGGGGATGCGTTTTTGCACGGAAAAAGCATTTGCAGAGAGGCGTCTGCCGTAAAATCGCTGATCGCGGTCTCGCCTCAGGAAACCGCCGTCGCCGCAGGGCTTTCGGTCAAGGAGAATCTTGAGCTGATGTGTGGGGTCCACGGCTTTTCCAAGGAGAAGCAGATCCGTAAGATTCAAGAGCTTACCGCCCTTTTGGGGCTGGAGAGCGTGCTTTCTCGGAAGGCGGGGAAGCTTTCGGGGGGCTGGCAACGTCGGCTGAGCATTGCCATGGCGTTGATCAGTGAGCCGAAAATTTTGTTTCTGGACGAGCCTACTCTGGGGCTTGACGTGATCGCCCGCAGCGACCTCTGGGATCTGATCCGCTCTCTGAAGGGGCGGGTGACCATCCTTTTGACCACCCATTATATGGAGGAGGCGGAGGCGCTGTCCGATCGCATCGCCATCATGAAGGACGGGCGGCTTCTCGTCTGCGATACCGCCGAGGAGATCAAGAGACGGACGGGGTGCGACAGCGTGGAGCAGGCGTTCATCCGCATCGTAAAGGGGGACGTGAAATGAGAATGATTTCTTTTGCACGGCGGAATTTCAAGGAGATCCTCCGTGATCCCTTGACGGTGATCTTCGGGCTGGGATTCCCGCTGGTTCTGCTCTGCTTGCTCAGCGCCATTCAGGCAAATATTCCCGTGCCGCTGTTTGAGATTGCGCATCTGGCGCCCGGAATTACGGTCTTCGGGCTTTCTTTTATGACGCTCTTTTCCGCAACGCTCATTTCCAAGGATCGGGCAAGTGCCCTGCTTCAGCGGCTGTATACGACGCCGCTCATGCCCCTTGATTTTATCCTCGGGTATACGCTCCCCATCCTGCCCTTTGCCTTGGCGCAGAGCGCCGTTTGCTACCTTGCCGCCCTGTTCTTCGGGCTGGAGCCTACGGTGAATCTCCTGCTTGCGCTTCTGTTTGTTCTTCCCATTTCGGTTTTGTACATCGGGTTGGGCTTGCTTTTTGGCAGTATTTTGTCCGATAAGCAGGTAGGGGGCATCTGCGGAGCACTTTTGACGAATCTGTCCGCTTGGCTCTCGGGAACCTGGTTTGATCTGAATCTGGTGGGAGGCGTCTTCAAAAAAATCGCCTACGCCCTGCCCTTCGTGCATGCCGTAGAGGTGGAGCGCGCCGTGATTGCGGGGGATCTTGCGGGGGTGTTCCCCCATCTTTGGTGGGTTCTCGGCTACGGAATCGGAGTGCTTGCCGTGGCGGTCTTTCTGTTCTTGCGGCAAATGAAGCGGCAATAAGATCGGACTGACAACCTGCAGTTGTTAATATAACAAGAAAAACCCTCTGTTCAAAGCTCTCTAATTGTGATATAATAAAGAAAAACAAATTGCTTTCGGAGGCTGTTATGGAATTCGGAACTTGCATTTATC
>JAFPBP010000210.1 GCA_017424085.1 Clostridia bacterium | reverse complement strand
GTAGCGGCTTCACCGTTACGGGGTACGATTCCTCCGTTATTGGTCAACAAACCTTGACGATTTCCTACGGCGGCAAGACCACCACGCTGACCGTCACCGTTCTTGCGAAATCCTTGGAAAGCATCTCGGTCGAAACCGCGCCCAAGGTTTCCTATCTCGAAGGAGAGTCCTTTGATCCTTCGGGCTTGACCATCAAGCTTCATTACGATAACGGAACCTCCGATCTCGTCGATAGCGGTTTTACCGTCACGGGCTACGATGCATCCGTTATTGGTCAACAAACCTTGACGGTTTCCTACGGCGGCAAGACCACGAATCTGACCGTCACCGTTCTTGCAAAATCCCTGGAAAGCATCTCGATCGAAACTGCTCCCAAAACTTCCTATCTCGAAGGAGAGTTCTTTGATCCCTCCGGTTTGGTTATCAAGCTGCACTATGATAACGGCACCTCGGATCTTGTTGATAGCGGCTTTACCGTTACCGGCTATGATGCATCCGTTATTGGAACGCAAACCTTGACAGTTTCCTACGGCGGCAAGACTGCCACGCTGACCGTCACCGTCCTTGCAAAATCCCTTGAAAACATCTCCGTTGAGGTAGCGCCCAAGGTTTCCTATCTCGAAGGGGAAGCTTTTGATTCTACGGGCTTAACAATCAAACTCCACTACGATAACGGTACCTCGGATCTTGTTGATAGCGGTTTTACCGTCACGGGCTACGATGCATCCATTATCGGAACGCAGACCTTGACGATTTCCTATGGTGGCAAGACCACCACTTTAACGGTTACCGTTCTTGCAAAATCCCTGGAAAGCATTTCTGTTAAAACCCCTCCCAAGACCGTTTATGTGGAAGGTGAGACCTTTTCCGATTCCGGAATGGAGTTGATCTTGCACTATAACAATGGAGATACTCTTATTGTCACAACGGGATGGGATCCGTTCAATGCGGATATTTCTTCCGTGGGGCGCTATACGCTTACTGTTTCCTACGAAGGTAAGAGTGCGCCTTTGACCGTAACGGTTGTCGCAAAAACGCTCGTGGGGATCTCCGTGAAAACGCCGCCCCGTCAAACCTATTTTGCGGGGGAGATCTTCGATGATTCTGAAATGGTTCTGACCCTCCATTATGACAACGGGACCGTTTCGGATCTGATCTCGGGTTGGACCGTGCTCGGCTTCGATTCGGACCTTCTCGGCACGCAGATTCTGACCGTTTTGTATGCGGGGAAGGAGACGAGCCTTTCGGTTACCGTTTCTGAGGTCGTTTTGGAGTCGATCTCTGTTCATACTCCTCCCGAGTTGACTTATATCGAAGGGCTTGAGTTCGATGATCTCGGTATGATTCTGACCCTTCATTACAGCGACGGATCTACGGCGCAAATCTCCTCGGGTTGGTCAATTTCCGGTTATGATCCGTTGATGACGGGAGAACAGGTTTTGACCGTTTCCTACGAAGGGAAAAGCGCTTCTCTCATTGTTCAGGTCCTTCCCAAAACCCTCGCATCGATTTCTGTGAAGCAGCCTCCCAAAACGGCGTATTTTGAAAACCAATCCTTCAGCACGGAGGGTATGGCTCTGACGCTGCATTATAACAACGGAACCGAAGAAACGATCACGAGCGGCTGGTCTCTTTCGGGGTTCGATTCTTCCAAGATCGGTCAGCAGACCGTTACCGTGTCCTACGGTGGGAAGCAGACGACCCTTTCGGTTTCCGTGGCAGGAATCGTTCTGCAGGCAATTACGGTGGAGGTCGCCCCCAATCTTCAATATCTGGAAGGATCCTCCTTCTGCGATGACGGAATGGTTCTGCGTCTTCATTACAATGACGGCACCTCCCGCCTCGTTTCCGAGGGGTGGACGGTTTCGGGTTACGATGGATCAATCGTGGGACGGCAATCCGTGACGGTCACCTACGACGGCGCCTCCGTGCTTTTGACGGTAACGGTTATCGCAAAAAGCCTTACTGAGATCTCTGTCGGCATTCCTCCTGTCTCGTCTTATCTTGAGGGCGCGCCCTTCTGCGGCGACGGTATGACCTTAATCCTGCATTATGACAACGGGACCACTCAGCAGATCTCTGCAGGCTGGACCATTGTTGGTTACGACGCCTATGATATCGGCTCGCAGACTCTGACCGTCTCCTATGCGGGGAAAAGAACGTCTCTGACGGTTACCGTAATCGCAAAGAGTCTTTCGGAGATCCTTTTGGAAGTTCCTCCCAAAACCTCGTATCTTCAGGGCATTGCATTTGATGACGACGGCATGGTTCTTCGTCTGGTCTATGATAACGGAACCTTTGAGCTCGTGTCCGACGGTTGGATGATCAGCGGGTTTGATCCCGATCATGTGGGAACGCAGTCGGTGACGGTGACCTATGCAGGGAAGACTCTTGCCCTTTCGGTCAGCGTTGTTGAGCGAAGCCTGACCCATATTACCGTGGCAACTCCTCCTCAAACCGTTTACGTGGAGGGCTTGCCCTTCGATTCCTCCAAAATGCGGTTAACTCTTCATTACGATAACGGAACCTGCGAGACCGTGTCCCAAGGCTGGACTGTTTCGGGTTTTGACCCCACGCTTCTCGGAGCGCAGACCGTGACGGTTTCTTATGCCGATCGTACCGTAGAAATCGCCGTATCGGTGATTGCAAAATCTCTGATTGGAATTTCTTTGGAAGCGTCGCCTCAGACCGACTATGAGGAAGGGTCTGCGTTCGTTGATGCGGGTATGGTTCTTCGACTTGATTATAACAACGGAACCCATGAATTTGTTTCGGACGGATGGACAATTTCGGGGTACGATTCTTCGATGGTCGGAAATCAGGCTCTGACCGTGTCTTACGGGGATTTCTCCTTGTTGCTGTCGGTTTCCGTGCGGGCAAAAACTGCAATTTCCGCCTCTCTTGTAACCCTTCCCGATCGAACCGTTTTCCTTCGGGGTGAGGCGTTGGATCCCGCAGGACTGTCGGTCCTGGTGGAATATGACAACGGCACCTCGGCGCTGTTCTCCCAAGGGTGGACGCTCGTTGGCTACGATGCCTCGACCGAGGGGACTTGCAACGTGACGGCAACGGTGGAGGGCGTTTCGGTCATCTTTAGCGTTACGGTCAAATCTCCCGTTCCCGATCGAATCACTTCCTCTGTTTATCGCATTTCGGACGGTGTGGTTCGCCGTGTCTCTGCGGGGACTTCGGTGATGCACTTGCTGGATGGATTGAACGAAATGCCCTATCTGAAGGTGTATCGGAACAATGCCTCTTTGAATTCGCAAGCCTCCGTCGCAACGGGGGATACGGTCCGTCTGGAGGACGGTGATCGGGTGAAGGATTCCGTGATTGCCGTCGTTACGGGCGACGTGAACGGAGACGGCGTGGTCTCGGTTACCGATCTTCTGATGGTGAAGGCTCATTTGTTGAAGAAGACCTCTCTGACGGGAATCTGTTCCATTGCCGCAGATGTGAGCGATGACGGAAGCGTCAGCGTGACCGATTTTCTGCAGATGAAGGCATACCTTCTCGGTACGAAGAATTCCTTCGAAACAAAATAAAACTGCGGCGACATCCCTTGACGGATGTCGCCGTTTCTGTTATGTATTTAGAGTTGAGAATCTTCTTTAAGGAAACGTGAAAGATGTCTGCGACGGTATCTTGCACATCAAACGGGGTCAATCGATAACGATTTCGCCAACGATTCCTTTGAACAATCCTCCCAACATATGAGAAGGTTTTCCGTTCAAAGAGAAGGTGGTGGTGAAATGTCCATGTCCTGCGAAAAATGCCTTAAAGAGGGGTTCTTCTGCAATATAGTTGATAATTTCAACCGATGCGGCGATCTCTTCCTCCGTGGCACCTGCCGCGATCAGTTTATCATGATCGTACTCCAACGAGCGCATGGGGTCAGTCAACGGGCAATGGCAGAATAAAAGGATCGGCAATCCCTTTGCAACCTCCGCTTTTAACAGAGGAAGCATCTTTTTATCCCACATTACAAATCCATTGTCGGCGGCAATTATGTTAACGCCGCCCACAATACGGCTCTCAAAGGTCATATTACCGCGGAAGCATGGCTGAACCTCTTTCCGCAACAGGGGTTGACTTTGGAATGTTTCGGGGGTTCCTCGCTTGCAATATTCGTGGTTCCCCGCGCAAAACATATAATCTTTTCCTGCAAGAATTTTCTTCACTACATCCTTGCTTTTTTCAAAAACGAGATCCAGGACGTCGCCTGTAATAACGGTGCAGTCGAAATTCTTTGAATATTCCATCGCTTCTTCCAGATATCCCACAGGATCGCGCTCGGGGAAGTTCGCCTCTCGGAAGAATACGTCTCTGCGACGATTGGAAAGAGCGTTCAGCATTTCTCCTTCTTCCTCGTAGGTTAAAGCGATGTGCACGTCGGTAAGATGTAAAATGCGAATCGGTTTTTCCAATCCGAAATGAAGATGAGTCTCATGGGGATTCAGCATCATAACAATACCTTCTTTCTCGACTTATCGTCACAGTGAATATTTCCCATAGAATCCAAGCGCAAGTGAATCATCTCGATCCTCAATGATAAACCAAATTCCCTTTTGCAAAAACCGAACGGATCGTTATGTTGTCGTCAAAGACGGCGAAATCTGCATCTGCTTCGGCGGTGATTTTCCCTTTTGAGGTCAGATTCATGATTCTTGCAGGGGTCTCGGTGATCATTTTTACGGCGTCAAGAAGTTCGATCCCGGCTTCCTTGACCGCCACGCGAACCAATCGGTCTGCGGTAGCGATGCTTCCCGCAAAGGCACTGCGGTCCATCAGCTTGCAAACCCCGTCTTCAATGATGAATTCGGTGCTTTGCATAAAGCCGTGGGTTTGATCCGTGCCCGCAAGCGCCAGGCTGTCGGTGATTAGTGCTGTATGATCCGCTCCCTTGATCTTGACGATCAGACGAATCAGCTCGGGCGGCAGGTGCTTTCCGTCGCAGATGATCTCCACGAAGAGATCGTCGTGCAGAAACGCGGTTTCGATGACGCCAAGGCGACGGAATCCGTGATCACGCGTGATGGTGGAGGTGCAGGAGTAAAGATGGGTCACAAGCTTACATCCCTGCTCCATGGCACGCGTCATGTCCGCATAAATTGCGTCCGTGTGGCCCGCAGCGGCAACCACTCCGTATGCCTTCAGCGCCTTTGCAAAGCGTTCTTCCGCATCGTTTTCGGGGGCATAGCTCCATCTGGCAACCGAGGCGGCGTGCTTCTGCAGGAGAGGCAGGTAATCATCTTCCTTCGGAGGTTGGATGAAGTCGGCGCATTGGGCGCCCGATTGGGCGCGGGAAAGATAGGGCCCCTCCAGATGGGCTCCGAGGATGGTTCCCTTGACCCTTGGATCGGTCATGGCTTTTTCGATCCGCTCCACCGACGCAGCCATGGAATCAAATTCCGCCGCCGAAACGGTAGGGCAGATGGTTGTTGTCCCGTGGGTCAGATGAAAGTTGCATCCGTCAATGATCTGATCGACTCTTCCCTCAAAGGGGTTTCCGCCCCCTCCGTGGGTGTGGATATCGATAAATCCGGGGCTTACGTAATACCCGCGCAGATCGTATTCCTCATCGTACGGAAGCTCTTCCGTTGTTATTTCTGCAATTTTTCCGCTTTCGAAATATATGTATCCGTCAAACAGAGCGGAATCCCGTATGATCTTATCCGATTTGATCCGTTTCATAGGCGTCACAAAAGGGCGCTGCTGTCAGGGTCCAGATACAGAATCGCATTTTTATGGCGACGCAGGACCGTGGCGGGGCAGGCTTCGTTGATTTCATTGCAGATCGTGGCTCGAACTGCATTGGCTTTGGTTTTTGCGGGAACGATGCAGAATAATGATTCTCCCGCAAGCAGGGTGGGAACGGTCAGCGTAATGGCTGTTTCGGGCACTTGATTCAAGGCTTCAAAGCATCCGTCATTCACCTGCTGATTTCGGCAGATCTCGTCCAACGCCACAGGCTTGACGACGCAAGGATCGTTGAAATCCGCCACGGGAGGATCGTTGAAGGCGATATGACCGTTTTCTCCGATGCCCATCACCACGATATCTGTGGGGTAGTCCCGAAGCAGAGCTGCATAACGCTCGCATTCCGCAGCTGCATCGGGGGCGGAAATATCAATGTAATGCACGCTCCGAAAGTCTGCAATGCCGAAGATATGCTCTTTTAAGAAATTGCCGAATCCTTGGGGCGCGTCGGCGGGAAGCCCGATGTATTCGTCCATGTGAAAGGCGTTGACCCGATTCCAAGGAATCTCTCTGTCGCTTGCAAGAGCTGCCAGCACCTCGTTTTGAGAGGGCGCGGCGGCAAAAATCATGTTAATGGCTTCTTTCCCCTTGAGGAGTTCAAGGATACGTTCCTTGATCTCCGCGGCTGCGGCAAGCCCCATTTCGGCTCTGGAATCGTAGATTTTTACGGTTAACAGGTCTTTTTGCAAAATTTTCATTCCATCAGTCCTTTGAATTGTTTGACGGCGTCGGTAAAGGCGCTTTGCAGGTCCGGGTATTGATAGGGATTTTGAAACGATCTTCCCACAAGGGCGTTTAATCCCGAAAAGGTCTGCAGGTGGGGCTCCAGCGATGCATAGAAATCGCAATTTGCGTTGGCTCTGTGCTTTGTCAGAATCTCACCGATCATTGCTTCTCCTTTTCCCGCAGGCACGATCGCTCCGTCGTACAGAGCATCCTTGATGTGAAAATAGGAGATATGATCCTTGAGCGTTTCGTAGGCATCGATGGGGTTTACGCCCTCCAGAACGAAGTTTCCCATGTCGAAGACGCATCCCAGTTCGCCGTCGAAGTGATCGAGAATTTCCTTACAGCGGGAGGGAACGTCTCCGTAGATCTTTGCCTCGTTTTCGTGGCACAGAGAGATCTCAAACTCCCGCGCCGCAACTACGAGGCGGGAGAGGGCTTCGATAATCTCGTTCTTTTGCTCTGTGATCCGGCATCCCTCGGCAGGGTAAAAGCTGAAAATTCGCACGTAATCTGCGCCCCATACCGTTGCTGCGTCGAAAATGCGCTTCGCCGTTTCCAAATGCTCTTCCATGTTTCCGTCCAAGGGAATTTTTCCGAGGGGGGACCCCACGGCGGAGACTCGAATCCCGTAATGATCCAGCATGGACTTCACTTCGAGGATCTCGCTTTTTGTGAGAACCGATACGTTCTTTTTGTCAACGTGCCGAATCTCCAGAAAGTC
>JAFPBP010000209.1 GCA_017424085.1 Clostridia bacterium | reverse complement strand
TTCGTTCTGTGGGCGTGCCTTTGCATTCCTTACGGGATTTGGGTCTCCAAGTACTATTTCGGACACGTGGCGTATATCTGCCCCAACTGCCATGAGGTCTTCCGTCCCCGCTTCAAGGAAGCCTTTTGGGCGTATCACACCCCCAAAATGCGCCGTCTGACCTGCCCGAAGTGCGGGACTAAGAGCCTGTGCGTGGAGGTTTATTGGGATCGGAAGGATGCCGAGCATGAGTAAGTGGAAAAGGGCGCTCGTCTTTGCTCTGTGCCTTCTTCCCGTCGCCATTGTCGGGGGCATCTTCGTGGGATTGTATCAGATGGATAGTTACCCCGAGGAGATCTTCGCCGAGGCGATCGCGCAGGTGGGAAGCGTGGAGGCGATGCTTTTGATCGTCGCTCTTCAATCGGCAGGCTACGCTCTGTTCTGCGGGCTGTTCGGCTATCTTTTGGCGGACGCCGTGGGGTTGTGGAAGCCCTTGCGGTGGGAGCCTCGAAGCTTTTTGATCACCCTTGCCGTTTCCCTTGTGGGCGGTGTGCTTTTCAGCCTGGACCATTGGACCTTCGGAAGCGTGATCGACGGGATCCAAGAGGGAAACCTGCAAGCGCTTTCGGTCAACGGAGTGATCGCCTCGGTGCTGTACGGCGGGGTCATCGAAGAGGTGATGCTTCGCCTGTTCTTCCTGTCCTTGTTGGCGTTCGTTCTGTGGAAGATCTTCTTCCGCAAGCATCCGCGGGAAAGCATCCCCACCTGCGTGTTTATCCTCGCCAACGTGATCGCGGCGATCCTGTTTGCCGCAGGGCATTTGCCCGCCACGGCGGTGACCTTCGGAGCGCTGACTCCGTTGCTTCTCTTCCGTTGCTTTCTGCTCAACGGTGGCTTCGGGCTGGTGTTCGGGTGGCTTTACCGCAAATACGGCATCGCTTACGCCATGATGGGGCACGCTCTGTTCCACGTGGTCTGCAAGATCGTCCTTTTGATTTTTGCGTAAATTTTAACGCACGGAATCTCTCGTGAGGCTCCGTGCGTTTTTTCTCTCTTGACAGGAGGAAAAAAGTGTGATATAATGAGCAAAATGACCATCCGAAGGGAGAATCTGTCATGTTTTCAGCATCTGTTTTTCGCCATGCCTGGACAAAATCTGTGTTTTCCTATGACGTGCCCGCATCCTCTGATTATCGGGTATACGTGAACGGAGCCGAGGTGCCCGTGTACGCCTGTCGCATTTCCGCCTATCCCTTCAACGTATGGTGGAGGGGGCATCAGCGCCCCTACTCTCAAAGCGAGGGCGCTTCCTTTGTCAATCTCGTTTCGGATGAACCCTTGTCGGTTGAGGTGGAGCCCTTGACCAAGCAAGCTTACGAGCGCGTGATGCTCAAGCCCTACGCCAAGGGCGTCGTCTGGGAAAAACGAGGAAATCGGATCTCCTTTTCTCTGACGCGCCACGGGGGATACGTTCTGGAATTGGACGACTATCACAATCCCCTGTATCTTTTCAACAACAAGCCGATTCCCTGTGACGATCCTGCCTCCGTTACCTATTATTTCGGCGCGGGCGTTCACTTTGCCGGGAAAATTTCTCTGAAATCGGGGGAAAGTGTTTATCTGGACAAGGACGCGCTGGTTTACGGGTGTATTTTTGCGGAGAATGCGGAGAATCTTCACATTTACGGAAACGGCATTCTCGATGACAGCTGCGAGGAACGGATTTCGGAGCATTGCTACGAGCCCTACGCCAACGGAAATCTGAAATTTTACGATTGCAGAAACCTTCGCATCGAAGGGGTCGGGTGCGTAAACTCCGCGGTTTGGTGTGTGAATCTGTTCCATTGCTTTGACGTTTCCATCGATGGGATCAAGGTTTTTGGACAATGGCGCTACAATACCGACGGTATTGATATCGTCAACAGCCAAAATATAACGATCCGCAATTCCTTCGTCCATTCCTTTGACGACACGATCGCCGTCAAGGGCATCGACCGTTACAAGACCGAATGCAATCGACACATTTTGGTGGAGGATTGTGTGC
>JAFPBP010000208.1 GCA_017424085.1 Clostridia bacterium | reverse complement strand
GAGGTAAGGCACGCGGCAACGGAAGGTGCAGTCAACGCGGAAGCGCAGACGGATGGTGTGCTCTGCGGGCTCCTGCTTGACCGACCAGGGTTGCGCCACGTGACCGCCGCGCTTGGGATATCCCAGGTCTTTGCGGATCTCGTTATCAGCGCGCAGAATTTCCTCCATGGGACGGTAGGGTTCGTCATCCAGCGCAAATTCCGCCTGATCCAGCAGGCAAACGTTGGGCTCGGAAAGGGTATATGCAACCGATTCGGGCAACGCAACGGCGACCGTGCTCAGATGCTGAGCTTCGGATGCGGCTTCTACTCCTTCGGGCAGAGGTGCTCCCACGGGGGTGAGGCGGCAGAGCAGGGAATCGTAATCGTAAACGGTGGTGCGGATCTCGGTAGAACCGTTCTTTACGGTTGCCGACACGGGCAAGATCTTGCCGTTCAGCGTATCGTACAGGGTCACGTTCCACTCGCCCTTGATCTTGATTCTCAGGTGCTGTGCCGTGGAAATATCCTTGGAGTAGGGCTCAACGCCGTGGGCGATGAAGACCCATTTCCCGTCTCCGTCATTGCGGATCTGATGCAGCAGGTTGGAGGTTCTCTTACCGGTCTGATCCTTGATGGAAATCACGCGGGCGCCTTCCAATGCCTGAAGCACCTGAGTTTCGCTGAAGACGACCTGCTCGGAAAGGTCGTACAGCGCCGCGGGACGGTCGGAGGGGATCGCATTTTCCAGCGTGGGCTTTTCGCCCAGGAAGATCAGACGTCCGCCAGCCTTTTGGAAGGCTTCCAGACGGTCGAGGGTGGTGGAGCGAAGGGTTTCGCATTGAGGAACGATAATAACGTCGTATTTCATCTTTCCGACCGCCAAAGGAGCGCTTGCCTCGGGGCACAGAGAGGGAAGAAGCGATTCGGAAATAAAGTCAAAGTCAACGGATCCCTGCAGGAGCCAACGGGTCAGTCCGAGGAAGTTGTTATCCATCTGAGCACGGATCGCACCGGTCTGCTCTTCGGGACCCCAGTGGAGCCAATAGCTTTCCACAGGATGAATCACGCCCACCGAAACGTCGGGTGTTCCTCTGGTCATGGCAGATGCCACGCGGGCAAAGTGATCCTCAATGTAGGAATACTTATCATACCAGGGCGACTGATAGTGAATGGATGCGGGATAGTCGCGCTTTGCTTCGCCCTTCATGGTATACCAGGAAAGGTGAGGAACTCGGATGGTTACGCCCAAAGCCGCCTGCCAGTCTCCGTGAAGCTTGTGACCGCGGAAGTCAAAGTCCCAGCCCGTAACGCCGTAAAGCTCGCTCATCATGCCCTCGTAGCCGTATTGATGGACTGCGGATTGACATTGCTTTGCCGTGGTATATTCAAAGCGCGCCTGCAGCATATCAATGCCGGGGAGCTGGAAGGAACGGTAGGAGCGCATGGCTTCGCCCAACGCCGCCGTCTGCTGGAGCAGGGTGGGCTCTTCCATCATGTGACCCGTCAGCGCAAGGTTGTGGTCCTTGCACCATTTGCCGCAGTTGTCCGCGAACGCCTGCGCGAAGCGCTCTGCCACGTGATCGTGATAATGGTAGCGCACGGTGGAGATCCGTCCGTCAGACAGATCCCAGATCAATTCGGGGTAGCAAT
Organism: Clostridia bacterium; assembly: GCA_017424085.1. Classification (GTDB taxonomy): domain Bacteria; phylum Bacillota; class Clostridia; order Oscillospirales; family UBA644; genus RGIG995. The sequence goes on along the minus strand of JAFPBP010000208.1, from coordinate 2,637 downwards.
CGATCAGATCCTCGCCGTATGCCGCACGGAAGGTTTCGTTCAGGTCGTCGGTCCAGGGCATGGTTACGTCCACGGGATCCTTCGCGTAGGTCAGCATGCTCTTGCGGGTGAACTGGGGTTCGTCGGTAAAGATAGCGGGGACGGTCTTGTCGAACTCGTCGCCGACGGCATCTTCATAGAATTTATAGGTAACTTCAATAAAGCGATCCATCGCTTTTTTATCAAGAGTGTTTACGTATGCCTGATTGTTGTACCAGGTGGAATTCCCTGCGATCTCCACGTAGAGATAGCGCAGGTCGTGGGTTGCCTCTGCGGGATCGTTGATGCGGCGGTAGGATTTCAGATATCCGTCCTCGGTCAGCTCCACGTCGTACATAGCAAGAAGCGTTCCGTCCCCCTGACGCTCGGCGCGGGCTTGGGATCCGCTGTATGCGCCCTTTTCGTTTTCACCGTAGGGAACTGCGGTGAAAACGGTGTGACGTTTGCGGAAGGTGGGATCCTTGGTTACCAAGCCGCCTGCGGCACCCGAGGGCCAACGGTCCTCGTCGTAGAGCCAGGAAAGCATTTCCTCCTGCTTTGCCTTATCGGTGCAGGCACGGACCAGCTCCTTGAATTCTTCGCTGAGATAGGTGGTTTCAAGCCCCGTACGCACGTGCATATGGAAGCCGCCCAGTCCCATCACCTTAAATATTTCGATCTGGCGAAGCAACTCGTCCTTCTCCATTTTTCCGTTCCAAGCCCAGAAGGGGGTTCCGCGATACTCGGACGTGGGATTCCGAAAGAGGTCGGACGAAAGCTCTTTCGCGCCGTTTTTCTTATAGAGCATGGGTTTTTCCTCCAAAAATCTTTTTTTATGGGAATTGTCCGTTTTAACGGACATGAAATGAGGTATAATAGAATCAAAGAAAAGGAAAGGAAATTTTGACTTATGGCTATTTTCATTCTTGTGTCTGCAATCGTATTGTTCAGCGTAATCTGGGACAGCACCGAGGAGTTCCGTCTGAAGCTGAAAACCGAATTTGAGGACGGCGAATGGTAATTACCGATACATGGGGTATGCTTCGCAGATCTTGGCAACGCCGTCGATGATGGTCTGTTTGCTGTTTTCGAAATCACGGATTGCCAGATTGATATATTCAGCGATCTGAAGCATTTCCTTCTCACCGAAGCCGCGGGTCGTCACGGCGGGGGTTCCGATGCGGACGCCGCTTGTGACGGTGGGTTTTTCGGGATCGGCGGGAATGGCGTTCTTGTTGAGGGTGATGTGGACCTCGTCCAAACGGTGCTCAAGCTCCTTGCCGGTAACGCCCGTGCCTCGAAGGTCGAGGAGCATCAGATGGTTATCGGTTCCGCCCGAAACGAGGTTCAGACCGTGGGACTGCAGCGCCTTAGCGAGGGTCTGTGCATTCTCAACGATCTTTTTCTGATATGCAATAAAATCGTCCTGCAGTGCCTCTCCGAAGCAAACCGCCTTTGCGGCGATCACGTGCATCAGAGGTCCTCCCTGATTCCCGGGGAAAATGGCTTTGTCTACTGCCTTTGCCAGCGCTTCGGTGCAAAGGATCATGCCTCCGCGGGGACCGCGCAATGTTTTGTGGGTCGTTGTGGTGACGATATCGGCATAGGGAACGGGATTGGGATGAAGCCCTGCGGCAACGAGGCCTGCAATGTGCGCCATATCCACCATGAAATATGCGCCGATCTCCTTTGCGATGGCGGAGATCTTGTCAAATTCAATGACGCGGGGGTAGGCGGAGGCGCCCGCAACGATCAGCTTTGGCTTATGCTGAAGGGCAAGGGCACGCAGCTTTTCATAATCGATGAAGCCGTCGGCGGTAACTCCGTAGGAAACGAAGTTGTACAGCTTCCCCGAGGCATTGACCGAGGATCCGTGGGTCAGGTGACCGCCTTCTGCCAGGGACATTCCCATGACGGTATCTCCGGGGTTGAGGACGGCTGCGTATGCCGCCATGTTTGCCTGAGCGCCCGAGTGGGGCTGTACGTTTGCGTGCTGAGCTCCGAAGAGCTTCTTTGCACGCTCGCGGGCGATATTTTCCACAATATCAACGTATTGGCAACCGCCGTAGTAGCGGTGATCGGGATAGCCTTCCGCATACTTATTGGTCAAAACCGAGCCCATAGCAGCCATGACTGCGGGGGAAACGTAGTTTTCCGATGCGATCAGCTCGATGTTGTCCTGCTGACGGCCGTACTCCAGCTTCATGGCAGCGGCAACCTCGGGATCAAATTGCGTAACAAATTCAATGGTGTCAAGGTAACTTTCGTACATTGGAATCCTCCGAGAAAACAGTAAATCGATTATTTGTGGTAAAGGCGCTTGTTTTGATATCTGGGCTCGCAGGTCAGATTTACGCCCAGCTTGCGGAATACGTCGCTGTCCACCGAAGACAGAATGACCGTGGAATGTGCCTCGCAACCCTTAAGCAGGGGCAGCATCTTCATCGCCTCCGCCGCGGCGGGGTTTGTGGTTGCAGACACGGCAAGGGCGATCAGGGTTTCGTCGGTATGAAGACGGGGGTTGTGGTTCCCGAGATTCTTGACCTTCAGCGCCTGAATAGGCTCGATGACCGAGGGGGAGATCAGCTCGACACCGTGATCAATGCCCGCCAGAACCTT
>JAFPBP010000207.1 GCA_017424085.1 Clostridia bacterium | reverse complement strand
GGATTTCCCTGCGGGGCGGTCCTTGGATTTTTAATAAAAGGATGATATATTATGGCATTGATTCGCACTCACACCAAAACCTTTACCGACGGCGTTGTTACGCTTCGCCCCATGACCGATGACGACCTGCCCCTCCTTTACCGTTGGAATGCTGATCCCGAGTTTCTGCATTTCAGTGAGGGAGACGTGGATCCCTACACTCCCGAAGAGGTGGATTCCCTCTATCAATCCCTGTCCCGCTCGGCGGATTGCTTTATCATTCTTGTGGAGGATACTCCCATCGGAGAATGCCGCATGCAGACCATCCGCTCTCCCTTTTCCCCTCTGCTTCAATCGTCCACCGATTGCCGCAGAATCAACATTACCATCGGTGAGCCGACCTTTTGGGGCAAGGAATACGGAAGCCATGCCATCGGGCTTCTTTGCCGTTTTGCCTTTGAAAACACCTCCTGCACCCATTTGTTTGCCGAAGATATCTTCGATTACAACGGTCGGGCGCGCAAGGCGTTTGAGAAGAACGGCTTTAAGGTCTATTCCACCGTCCCCGCTCTGTCCGATGAGATCCCCGGTACCGTGACTCTGTTCAAGGGCGGCGTGAACAAGATCTTCTGATCCCCTTGACAGACCGCAAAAAATGCGGTATAATGAAGTATCCCGAATCTGCGAGGTTTTTCTATGATCCGTTATTCCGTTTCTTTTTCATCCTCCATTCTTCCCGATCAGGTGCACGCCTTTTCTCAGCGGTGCGCCTCTGCGTTGTCGCCCTACGGCGGGATCGCTTCTGCGGAAGGACAGACCGTAACCCTCGCGTTGAATCGTCAGCAAGCGGAGGAATCGGTGCTTTGGACGTTGCTGCAGGGCGTGTTCGTCACTACCTTCGGAAGAGCTTGCTCTGAAGGAGAAATGACTCTGTCCCCCTTGCCCTCGGAGACCTGCTCCGCGCTGGAGCGAACCGAGGAGCTTTTGGGTGCCGAGCAGTTCAAAACGCTGGTTCGGGAAATTGCCGCCATTGCTCCTGCGATTCTGTCTCACAATACCAAGCGTGCCTTTACCTTCCGAAGCTATTTGTTTTCGGTCAATAACGGCTGCGGTTATTCCACCTGTCTGAATCTTCTTGCGGATCTGATGGAGGAGACGGGGCTTTTTACCTTCGACGAAAAGCACCGTGTGGTGGAGGAGAAGCTGCTTTCTCCCTCCGCGGAAAAGGTGGATCCCTTCCTTCCCGTTACCGACTTTTTGCGCCGCTACGGGAAAGCTGGCGGAATGCTTCTTTCCATTGACATCAGCGAATGGATCTCCGACGTGTCAGGGCACCGTTTCCGCCGTTTTCTGTCCTTTTTGGAGGATTATACCGAGCAGAATATTTTCGTCTTCCGCGTTCCTTTTTTGGAAACCGAGGTCCTGTCCGACGTGAATACGGCGTTGAAGGACATTCTCTACGTCCGTCCCATCGCATTCCCTCCCTTGAGCGTGGAAAATCTTCTGATTTGCGCCGATCGGATTCTGGACGATTTTGGATTTTCTCTGGATGCCGATGCCCGCGCCGTGTTTGCCGCCCGCATTCTGGAGGAAAAGTCCGACGGACGGTTTTACGGGGTGAATACGGTGAATAAGATCGTCTGTGAAACGGTCTACCGCAAGCACCTTTACGACATCCGCCACGAGAGCTCGGGGAACGTGATCCGCGGCTGTGAGATCGCCGAGCTTGCCCCCTCCTTCGGCGCCGTTTCCCCCGATGCCATGACCTCCCTTGAGGATCTCGTGGGAATGGAATCTGTGGTCCGCACGGTGAACGAGATCGTTTCCCAGATCGAATTCGCCCTGAAGAGCAATACCGACCGTCCCTGCCTGCATATGCGCTTCGTGGGCAATCCCGGTACGGGCAAAACCACCGTAGCGCGGATCTTGGGACGAATTCTGAAGGAAAAGGGCATCCTTCGTCAGGGACATTTCTTTGAGTACACGGGACGCGATTTCTGCGGTCGCTACGTGGGCGAAACCGCCCCGAAAACCGCCGCCATGTGCCGCGACGCCTACGGATCCGTTCTCTTCATCGATGAAGCATATTCCCTGTATCGGGGCGAGGATAACGAGCGGGATTACGGCAGAGAGGCGCTGGATACCCTGCTTGCTGAGATGGAGAATCACCGCAAGGATCTTGTGGTCATCATGGCGGGCTACCCCGACGAAATGCGCCGTCTGATGAAAGCCAATCCGGGGCTGGAGAGCCGCATGCCGTATTTGGTGGAATTCCCCAATTATACGCGGGATCAGCTGTGCGCCATCTTCTTTAAGCTTTTGGGTAATTCCTTTGGATACGACGAGGATTTCCGCCTCGCCGTGGAGGAGTATTTCCGAACCCTGCCCGATGCCACCGTCAGCGCCGAGAATTTCAGCAACGCCCGCTTCGTTCGCAATCTCTACGAACGCACCTGCGCCAAGGCGCTCACCCGTGCCTCCATTGAAGGAAGCGAAGCCGTCACCCTCCTGCGGGAGGATTTCCAGCTGGCAGGCGCCGAGAATTCCTTCCGAGCCCTGGTGGAAAAGAAGTCCCGCACCATCGGATTCTGAGAATGACAAAAGCCGATACGGATGTTCCGTATCGGCTCTTTTTGTTTGATGATTTTCTTCAGCCCATCAGCACGGCGTACAGGAAGGAATAGAGAAGGCTTCCCATCAACGATGCCGCCAGCACCAGACAGATGATGCGAATGATCCACTTGGAGACCTTTTCGTTCACGGCGATCAATCCTCCTTCGGGAACAGGCGCTCGGTGGAGAGCGAATCCCGTGCCGACTTCAGTTCGTTTTCAATGTTTTTCACAACCATCTGCATAGAGGACAAATTGCCCTTGATCTTGCCGATGGATTGAGCGGAGGAGGTCAGGATCGAATCGCCCTTGTTCTTTGCGATCTGGATGATCTCCTTGGCTTCCGCCACGGTCATTTCGATGATGTTATGGGCTTCCTCGGAAACCTGCCGCGCCATGGCGTCGGTTTGACCCTCTGCCTCGGAGATCATGGACTGCGCCTCCACGCGGGCTTTAAGGATGATTCCCGATGCCTGTTCTTCCGCTCCCGCAATGCGCTGCTTTGCCTTTTCCTCGGCATCCGCAAGAATTGCCGCCGCCTTCTCGGATACGGCAACGCATACCTCTCCGTTCAGATGCTCGCAACGGAATCCTTCCTTTTGCTTTTCCATCTCTGCGGAGATCTCCTCACAGCGGGCAACGACCTCGGCGGTCTGAGCGGACAGCTCCTCGCATTTTGCCAAAAGCTCCTCGATCTGACGGTCCTTTTCCGCAACGTCCCGTCTCAGCTGCTCTGCCTCAACGGCAAGCTCGGTCTTGATCTTCAGCTCGTTTTCCAGCGATTCGTTTTTCTTGTTTGCGGCGTCCAGCGCCTCGCTCAGGTCGGCAATGCGGTCGTTCAGCTCCCGTACCTCGTTGCCGTGCGCCACGTCGGTGGCTTCAATGTATTCCAAAACCTGCTCACGCTTGTAGCCTCCGAAGGGAGTTTCGCGAAATAAAGATTCGGTTTTCATGGTTATTCCTCCGTTGTTTTGTTCTCATCCTTGGGTGAATCGTCGGTTCCCGTCAGAATTTGCAGAACCTTTTGATATACGGTCAAGGGATCCTTGCGGAATCGCTCCGCCATCATTTCCGCATGGATGCGGTTTGGTGCAAAAAGGGAAAGATTCATCAGCGGAAGCCCCGCGTCCGACAGGGAAACGTGACAGAAATAGTCGGTTTGTCCCAGCTTTGTCCGTTCCTCCACCGATGCCTCCACGCCAATGGCTTGGCGAAGCTTGTTTATCTCGATGGTGGCGTAGGCGACGGCTTTTTCCCGATAAGATAAGCCGATGTCCTTGCGCAGCTCCTCCGCTACGCATTTCCCCTGATTGGTTGCAATGAGGTAGGGAACGTTGTCCTCGTCCTCTTGCTGGGTCAGATTCCCGTTTTCCAGAAGATTGTACAGAGCCTCCTGGATCTGAAAAATATTTACGTTGCACAATGCCAGCGCCGTTTCAATCACGTGGCGGGGAACGGGCCCTTGGATTTCTGCCACGGTGTACAGGGCAAGCACTTTAATTTGATGCAGGGAAAGATTTGCTTCCATGTTGACTTCCATGACACTCTCCTAATATGACAAAGTACTACGATACTTTATTATACCATGATTCGCCTTCGTTTGCAACGGTTTGACCGTAAAAGTCGGAAAAATTTCATATCGAACCCCGTCGAAGGGCGGTAAATATCGCAAGATAGACCCAAATCAGAAGGAACGACGGGTTTTTCCCCGTGATCAACTCTGCGCAGGCGGGATACAGAAGCAAGGACAGAACGATGACTGCACAACGCAGGCAGACGGTCTCGCAGGCAATTGCGTCACGGGATCGCGCAAGGGCGTAGTAAACCATCCTTCCGCCGTCCAGAGGAAGAATGGGGAGCAGATTCCCGATCAGAAGGGTTGCATTGCAGTAGAGCAGGTATGCCGTCGTTTCGCTCGCAGGCAGTGCCAGCATCAGTGCAGAGAGCAGGAGATTCACCGCGGGACCTGCCGCCGCGCAGAAGACCTCTTCTCGCGGAGGTACCTTCATAGCGTCCTTCGGAACGGCGCAGATCCCGAAGGGGAGCACCGTGATCGATTCCATGCCGCACCCGCAGATTCGGTATGCGATCACGTGCCCCAGCTCGTGCAGGGCGGCGCATCCCCATAAAAGTGCAGTTTCCAACCACGACAAAACGCCGAAGCAGGGGAGAAGCAGCAGGAGCACGGAGGAGGGGTGGATTTTGATTTTCGTCACGGCGTCAGATCCACGTATTTCTGGGGATCCACAGTTCGATCGTTATAGGTCAGCTGAAAGTGCAGGTGCGCCCCCGTCACCTTTCCCGTTGCCCCCGAAAGACCGATGATCTGCCCCCGCTCCACCGAATCTCCCTTGGATACGGTACGGGTCTGCAGATGCCCGTAATAGCTTTGAGTCCCGTTTTCGTGGGTGATGATCACGTAATTTCCGCCTACGCTGCCGTACGCGGAGGCTGTGACTGTGCCGCCTGCCGCCGCCCGAACCTCGGTTCCCGCGGGTACTGCAATGTCCACGCCCCGATGGTATTTCGTTTCTCCCGTAAAGGGATCGCTTCGGTATCCGTAACGGGAGGAGATCCTTCCCGTCAACGGTGCTTGAAATTCCGAGAAAACGGAGGAAGCGACCTCTTCGGGAAGGACCGAAAAGACCTCTTCACTCAGGGGAGCATCGATTTCAAATGCGGGAGCCTCTGCGGTCAGCTCCGCGGCTTTTTCGCTGTTTACCAGACCTGTCATACCGAGGATCGCCAGCATTCCCGCCGTGAGAAGTAAGAACGCCTGCGCCGTTTGCTCCGGAAATAAAAATCCGCTTGATTTCATATTGCTTCTCCTTTCCTTTGTTTTCTTCTCAAGTATATTTTGAATTATTCCGCAATATGACCGAAAAGCACTTGACAAACCTGTGAAAATCCCGTATAATAGAAGAATAAGAGTAAGAAAGGAGAGACGTACGATGCGCCGCCGCATGGGGGAATTTTCCAAATCCCTGTCCGATTATTTTGCCGCCTTTGATAAGCGGCTTCTCGTGATCTCTCTTCTCCTTTCGGGGTACGGGCTTCTTGCCATCAATACCGCCACCGCCGCCAAGGCGCTCCATGACCGCTACGTTCTGGTGCATCTCTTGGGTGTGGTCGGAGGCCTTTTTGTGGTCTTCGTTCTGTCCAAATTCGATTATACGTTTTTGGGCTATTTTTCCTTTCCCATCGTTATCATCTGTGCGTTGGTCCTGTTGTTTACCGCCTTTTTTGGAAGCACCGTTTCGGGAAATACGGGCTGGCTGAACTTCGGTCCCCTGAGTCTGCAGCCCTCGGAATTCGCCAAGGTTGCTTTTGTCCTTACCTTCTCCACCCACCTGTCTCAGGTGAAGGATCGGTTGAACCGCATTCCCACGCTGGCGTTTCTGGCGGTTCATTTCGCCGCTTATTTTCTCCCCGTCTGCCTGCAGGGAGACTTCGGCTCTGCGCTGATCTACTGCGGTATTCTGGGTGTCATGCTCTATATGGCGGGGCTGAAATACCGCTATTTTATCCTTGCGGGCGTGATCATTGCAGCCGCCTTTCCTCTGCTCTGGAATTTTGTGCTGAAGGATTATCATAAAAAACGCATCCTCTTCAGCCTCAATCCCGAGCTGGATCCGCTGAGATTCGGCTATCAGCCCATTCTCTCCAAGATCGCCATCGGCTCGGGGGGATTGACGGGACTTGGCTACGGTGAGGGCGTGCAGGTGCAAAACGAGCTTTTGCCCGCAAGCCATACCGACTTTATCTTCTCGGTCATCGGGGAGGAGTTCGGCTTCCTCGGATGTATGATCGTGCTGGGAACGCTGATGCTTCTTGTGATCTTCCTTGCCAACGCCGCCCGCCGCGCACGGGACGATGCGGGGCGCTTAATCTGCATCGGGCTTGCCGCCATGTTTGCGGTGCAATCCTTCATCAACATCGGCATGTGCATCGGTGTGTCGCCCGTCATCGGTGTCACCCTGCCCTTCATCAGCGCAGGCGGATCCTCGGTTCTTGCCTCCTTCTGTGCCGTGGGCTTGGCGGAAAGCGTCTGCCTGAAGCCCGACCTTTCCCTGCGGTTTGGATCCCGTCGACGGGGAAGACTGTGACGGAAAAATATTTTGAAAATGTAACACTTTTTTCATTGCATTTCAGCATAAAATATGATATACTTATTCTGTTGATCTTCTGTCTTTGGAAGAACGTATTGCATCCTTTGATTTGTTTCTAATCCCTACGGCAGGGTTTTTGCCGCAATTCGCTGGTATGGCTCAGCAGGTAGAGCAGTTCACTCGTAATGAACAGGTCGCCGGTTCGAATCCGGCTACCAGCTCCACGAAGACTTCCGTCCCCAATCGGGACGGGAGTCATTATTTTGAAAAGAGGTTTTGTACATGAACAAGAAAGTAACGTCCATTTTTGCCTACTGCACCTTCATCGGCTGGTTGATCGCATTTCTGGCAGGAGATAAGGAAAATGCGAAATTTCATCTGAATCAGGGCCTGGTCCTTGCTATCGTCGAGGTTGCTCTGTATGTTTGCACCGGCATGCTCTCTGCTGTTCCTCTTGTTGGCGGAATTCTCGCTATTGCTTGCCAGATCGTCAATGTCGCCAGAATTGTTCTCGCTGTTCTCGGTATCATCGCCGCTGCAAAGGACGAGGAGAAGGCTCTTCCCCTCATCGGAAACATCGTTATTCTGAAGTGATGTGTTCTTAAAATAATTCTGCGGAGCATACGACTATGTTGGATATTTTGTCGCTTCTGTTTTTGTCGCTTCTGTATACCTTCCAGTCGTTGTTTGCAAAGCTGTATTCCGATCATTACACAGGTGACGCGAAATTTTCTTCGCCTGTGTTTTCCGTTGTCTACGGCTTCGTCGTGGCATTGATCACCCTTGCACTCAACGGCTTTTCCTACCACCCCTCGCCCGCTACCTTCTGGATGGGCTTTGCCAACGGGTTGATTTTGCTGATCTATAACGTGGCTCTGATCGAGGGCTCCCGCCGCGGATCCTATTCCTATCTCATGATCTGCAATATGACGGGCGGACTCGTGTTGCCCATGGTGGTGTTCAGCATTGCGGGGTTTGAGCAGTTGACCTTTATTCGCTGGATCGGCTTTGCCTTGACGCTTCTCTCCTTCGTTCTTCTCAATCTGAAGAAGGGGGAGGATAAGCCCAAAAAGTATTTCTACGCTCTTATCATTCTTCTTGCGTTGGTCAACGGTACTTACGGTATTCTCCTGTCCGTTCAGTCTCGTATTATGAGCGGTGCGGAGCGGGCGGAAATGTTGGTGACCACCTTCCTGTTTGCCGGGATTTTCTCGCTTCTTTATCTTCTCTTGATTTCGCGCCGCCGCTTCACCTCCGCTTTCCGTATGCCTCTAAAGGCATGGATGTTTTCCCTCGGTTCCTGTGTTTCCGCTATGCTGGCGGTGAACCTGTTGATGTTCTTCTATTCTTACATGAGCATTACCGTGGTTAACGCCACCAATCAATGCAGCGTTTTGGCTTTATCCGCCTTGGGGTCCACCATCCTGTTCAAGGAACGCTTACGTCCGCTTCAGATCGTCGGAATCGGTACCTGCCTTGCGGCAACAGCGCTTCTGAATCTGTAATTTGATCACAAAAAATCGACCGGGCTCATTTCTGAGCTCGGTCGATTTGCGTTCAGATGATCTTTTGCTCCTTGAGCCATGCGGCACAGGTGTCTGCCCAGGAGGCGATAATCGGGTCGTCCTGGGGGATTCCCAGTCCGTGAGGACCGTGATCGAAGAATTCGATCTGTGAGGGGATTTGAGCAATTTTGCACGCCTCGTGCATGGCGAAGGTGTTGCTCTGGGGATTGACTGTTTTGTCTCCCGCCGTGGACCACAAAAACATGGGCGGGCAGGCGGGGGTCACGTTGTAAACGGGGGAGTGACGTCTGCGATATTCGTCGTCCTCCTCCCGTCCCAGCATAAAGGCCTTTGCCGTTCCCTTGTGAGCGCGTTCCCCCTCCAGGGTCAGCACGGCGTAGCCGAGAATGGCGTAGTCGGGGCGGTCCTCCTTCGAGGTGAACAGCGTTGCACAGCATCCCGCCAAATGTCCGCCTGCGGAGAAGCCGCAAACGCCGATCCGATGGGGATCAATGCCCAATTCCGCCGCATGGGCGCGGGCGTAGCGGATCGATTGCTGACCGTCCGCAAGAATGGCATCGCCGCCGTAGGGAGCGATGCGATAATCCGCCACCAAAGCGCTGATGCCGATGGAGTTGAGCCATTGGGCGATCACACAGCCCTCGTGGTCCCACGCCTTCTTGGCGTATCCGCCGCCGGGGAAGATAATGCAGCAGGGGTTGTTCTCTCCCTCCATCAGGTAAGGAGTCAGGGAAGGGGCAAGCTGATGCTTGTCGGAGTCGAACAGGGGAACCTCGTTTTCCCAGATGTAGATCATTTCAAATCGTCCTTTCAGTATTTTTTCGCATCCGCCAGAGTCTTCGTGCTCTTCTTATGCTTGAAGATGAAGACCCAGAATCCCACGGAGATGCAGAGCAACACTCCGAAGAAGATCCCTAGGGGAATCAGATCCGCAGGGTCGAAGAAGGAAATCTTTCCGTCGGTGGCAAGTCTCTTGAAGAGGCTTCCGTCCTTGTTGACCGTATCCAGCGCCATCAGCGCCGTTGCGGTGCAAAGCCGATCTGCGGTGTTATCGTTTTCGGTGCGATAAAAGTAATATTCCTCGGGGTTCTGATAGTCCAAAAGCTTTTGCAGAAGATCTCGACCTCCCGACGAGACCGCATCCACGTTTCCGTCGGTGATTCCGATGATCTGCCATGCGATCTCCTCGCAATTCTTCGCCTCATGCTTCAGCAGATACTGAACCGCCTTCCCGTATGCCTGAACCTCTTCTTCATTGTCCGACAGGGATAAAACCGTGATCGCCAACGCTGTCTCCTTGACCGATGCGCCAAAGGATCCGTCCTCCTTTTGCTGCGCCAGAAGGTGTGCGTACGCCTTTACGCTGTTGTACAGAACGCCGTTTCCCTTGAGCGCCAGCATGGACAGACAATGCACGTCCACCGCGCCGAAGGATCCGTCTTCGTTCTGCAGGGCTTTCAGAGCATCCGTCTCTGCGGTCGCGCCGATCGCCATCTGTGCCAGCGCACGTTGCGCCAATCGGTCTTCGGTCTGCGTTTCCTCGGGAAGGAACGGAGTCCGCTCGGTCAGCATGCCCATGGCGGCAAAGACCAAAGTCTCCTCCCAGAGCTCCAGCTCCTTTGTTTCGGCGTAATAGGTTCTCATGTTTGCGATTTCTGTTGCCAGACTCACCGACGATGCGGCGGCGGACAGGGAAAGCGCGGCAATCAGAAGCAGGGACAGGATCAGAGTTACAATCTTTTTCAAGGGTATTCCTCCGTTATTTTTCGGTTTGCACGTGCGCTGTAAACAGGGGATTCTGCGCGCAACGCTTCCAGTTGATCACCAGCGGATCCGAGGGCTTGGATTTGCCCGTGCGCTCCCGAATGACGTATTGCTCTTCGATCATTTTCTCCAACGCCTGCTGAATGGTCTTCGGGGGGAGCTTGTGGTAATTCGCCACCACGTTTACCGTTTTCTGGAAGGTGGGCTTGACCTTGTGGCGGTTTTTGTTTTCCGCGTTGGCAAGGCTGGAAAAGAGCATCTGGTAATATGCCTCGTTGGGGTTCTCCTTGATGGGCTTGGTCACCTCGACGAACCAGGATGCCGTATTCTTCAACTGCTGGCTGAAGGAATCCTTCACCCCGTAAACGCCCACTTCCTTACCGCAACGGTTCACCAAAAAACTGACGACCGACGAAAAATGTGCGTCGCCCGTGAAGATCACGAAGGCGTCGATGTTTCGGTCAAACATGGCTTTCTGATAAATGCTGTCCAGCATGATAAAGTCGGTAAAATCTTTTTTATAGCGGGGGTCGGCGTTCTTGGTCTCGATGATCCGATTGGTAAATTCACGGATACGGGGAATTTCCTGAGACAAATTCTGATGGGAAAAGTCGGCAAAAAATACGATCTCTTCCACGTTGACCCGCTTGTTCAGATCCTTCAGCCACGTTTTATAATCGGGCTTTGCGTGGTACATGTTGTTCATTGCAATGAACCAATGCTCAAAGTCCACGAAAACTGCCGCGGTGGGTTTTGTCTGACTGTCACTTGCGGTATAGGTCTTTTTTCTGCTTAAAGCCTGAAATAATCCCATGGGTTTTCCTCCTTTCTCAAATACTTTCCTACATTATAACACATCCTTTCGGAAAAATCAAGTCGGAATTGAAAGAAATGCTTGACAAATGATCCAAATTCGGATATAATATAGAGAGAACTTTATTCGGCACCGCCGTTTCGGAGGATACAGAATGTACGATATTTCCAAAATACGCAATTTTTCCATCATCGCCCATATCGACCACGGGAAATCCACGCTGGCAGACCGCCTGCTGGAGCTGACCGAGGCGGTGGAGCTGCGAGAGATGGAGGACCAGGTCTTAGATAACATGGATCTGGAAAAGGAACATGGGATCACTATCAAGGCGCGTGCCGTAAAGCTGGAATACAAGGCGTCCGACGGAGAGACCTACGTGCTCAACCTCATCGATACTCCGGGGCACGTGGACTTCCATTACGAGGTCTCCCGAGCCCTTGCCGCCTGCGAGGGAGCGCTTCTTGTGGTTGACGCCTCGCAGGGCATTGAAGCCCAGACCCTTGCCAATACCTATCTTGCGCTGGACGGGGATCTGGAGATTTTGCCTGTGGTCAATAAGATCGACCTTCCCGCCGCCGACCCAGATCGGGTCATCCGTGAGATCGAGGACACCATCGGCATCCCCGCCGAGGACGCGCCCCGCATTTCCGCCAAGAACGGCATTAACGTGGAGGCGGTTCTGGAGCAGGTCGTAAAAGGCGTGCCCGCTCCCAAGGGGGATGCAAGCGCACCTCTTCGCGCTTTGATCTTTGACTCTTATTACGACGCTTATCGCGGCGTTGTCGTATACGTACGCCTTATGGACGGCTCTCTTTCCAAGGGACAGCGCATCCGCATGATGTCTACGGGTGCCGAGTTCGACGTGGTTGAGATCGGCTATCTGTCTCCCTTCGGCTTCCGCCCCACCGATACCCTGCGGGCAGGAGAGGTGGGATATATTATGGCGAGCATCAAAACGGTCTGTGATACCCGTGTGGGTGATACCGTGACCCTCGCCGAGACCCCTGCCGCTGAGCCTCTTCCCGGTTATAAGAAGGCGAACCCCATGGTTTACTGCGGTATTTACTGCGCCGACGGCTCCCGTTACGAGGATCTTCGGGATGCTTTGGACAAGCTGAGTCTCAACGACGCCTCCATGACCTACGAGCCGGAGCATTCCATTGCCCTCGGCTTCGGCTTCCGTTGCGGATTTTTGGGTCTTCTGCACATGGAGATCATGCAGGAGCGCATCGAGCGGGAATACAATCTGGATCTGATCACCACGGCTCCCGGCGTTGTTTACCGTCTGACCATGACCGACGGAAGTGTCGTTTACATCGATAACCCCACAAACTACCCCTCGCCCGCATCCATTGCCGAGGCGGAGGAGCCTATCGTGAAGACCGATATCATCGCCCCTGCCGAATTCGTGGGAACGGTGATGGAGCTTTGCAAGGAGCGGCGCGGCGTTTTCAAGAACATGGAATACATCGACGCTTCCCGCGTGGATCTGCATTATGAAATGCCTCTCAACGAGATCATTTACGATTTCTTTGATACCCTCAAGGCGCGCACCCGAGGTTACGCGTCGCTGGACTACGAATTCCTGAAGTATGTGAAGAGCGATCTGGTCAAGCTGGATATTCTTCTCAATGGTGAGCTTGTGGACGCACTGTCCTTCATCGTTCCCTCCGAGCGAGCCTACGCCCGCGGGCGGAAGCTTGCCGAAAAGCTGAAGGATAACATCCCCCGCCAGCTGTTTGAGGTTCCCATTCAAGCCGCCATCGGATCCAAGATCATCGCCCGTGAAACGGTCCGTGCCCTGCGGAAGGACGTTTTGGCGAAGTGCTACGGCGGCGATATTACCCGTAAGAAGAAATTGTTGGAAAAACAGAAGGAAGGAAAGAAGCGCATGCGTCAGTTGGGAACCATCGAGGTTCCTCAGGAGGCGTTCATGGCGGTTCTCAAATTGGATGAATAAGCTTTCTGCCTACCTCCACGTGCCCTTTTGTCGCCGTAAGTGCGCCTATTGTGATTTTTATTCCGCTCCGCCTGCCGACGGAGCGGTTTCTTCCTATGCAAAAGCCCTTGCCGCTCAGATCCGATCGTCCCCGCAGAAGGGGAGAGCGCTGTATACCGTCTATCTGGGGGGAGGCACGCCGTCTCTTTTGTCTCCCGACGATTTTGCTCTGATCTCGTCCGCCTTGCGGGAAACCTTTGATCTTTCCTCCTGCGCGGAGTTTACCGTGGAATGCAATCCCGAGAGCGTCACTCCCGCCTTGGTGGATTGTTGGTTGTCTCACGGAGTGGATCGGGTCAGTATGGGGATCCAGACCTTCTCCGATGCCGCCCTTGCCCGTTTGGGTCGGCTTCATACCGCCGCCCGTGCGCAAGAGGCGTACCAAGAGCTTCGTCGGTGCGGGATGAAAAAGGTCAGTCTTGATCTCATGGCGGCGCTTCCCGATCAGACGATTTCACAGCTGGAGTCTGATCTGGATGCTATGATTGCCCTGTCTCCCGAGCACGTGTCGGTCTATTTGCTGAAGATCGAGCCCCGATCCGCCTTGGGACGGGAGGGGGTTGCCGAGGCTGACGAGGATCTTCAGCGGGAAATGTATCTGACCACCCACCGCAGATTGACCGCGGCGGGCTTTGAGCATTACGAGATCTCCAATTTTGCCAAATCGGGCTTTCGTGCTCTACACAACTCTCATTACTGGCAGGGCGGGGAATACCTTGCCTTCGGTCCCAACGCCTCGGGCTTCGTTGACGGCGTTCGGTTCCGCATCCCTGCCGATACCGCCGCCTTCTGCGCCTCCAACGGGCAGGTGACTCCCATCGTGGAGGATGTTGTGGATGGGGAAGAGGCGGCACGGGAAAAGATCCTTTTGGGGCTTCGTTGCTCCGACGGGATTCCCGTCTCCGCCGTAGAGCCTGAAAAGCAGTCGCTCCTTCAACCCTTGTGTCGCGCGGGGCTTGCCACGTTATCCAACGGTCGCTTTGCTCTGACCGCAGAAGGCTTTCTGGTGTCCGACGCCGTCATTTCTCATTTGATGCCCGAATAATAATCGAAAATTCCGTCGCAGATCGCATTGCAAAGGCTCTTTTGAAAATCTGTGCTTTTCAAAAGCTCCAGATCCTGTCGATTGGTCAAAAATCCGCATTCGATCAGCAGATTTGGGATCGTCAGCGTTCGAAAGAGATACAGGCCTTCGGGGACCTGCTTCACGGCGCGGATGCGGGTGCAGATCTTTGCTTCGTCCACCCTCCCGCAGATCGATTCCGCCAGCCGCTCTCCCTCTTGGTTCTGCATGCCGTACCACACCTGAAAGCCCTTGTCCGCCGTGGAGGTGGAGGCGTTGCAATGGATGCTGAGAAATAGGTCGATTCCCTCTCTTCCTCCGATTTCTGCCCTCCGCTCCAGATCCTTTTTTTTGAAAAATCCCTCCGCAGATCCGTCGGTGTCGTCGTCCGCGGTTCGGGTCAGGATCACTTCTGCGCCCCGCTTCTCCAATTCCTCCCGAAGCAGAATAGCAATCGAGAGGTTCAGATCTTTTTCCGGGGTTCCGTCCTTTGCCACAGCACCTCCGTCGGTGCCTCCGTGTCCTGCGTCCACTGCAATCGTGATCCTCGGCGCCTCCGCCTGCCCCTGCAGGACGGTTCCCGTGATGATGGTTCCTCCGATCAGGATCAGCGTTATTATTGCGAAAATTCGCCGAAACCGATGATTTTTCACGTGAAATCCCCCTCAATTCTTACATATTTGAAAATTTTTTTTGATTTCTATTGCAATTCATTCCAAGATGGTGTATAATACACTATATTGTAATCCTAAAATTATATTT
>JAFPBP010000025.1 GCA_017424085.1 Clostridia bacterium | reverse complement strand
ATTTTGCGTTGCGGGCAAAAATTTCCCGCGACGGGCTGGAGGCATTCCGCTTCACCGAGAAGGACCTGCGGAAGAAAAAGTCCGATCGTGATCTGTATTGGACCGTCACCGACGAGGGCGACGGAACGGTTTCTCTTTGGTCGAAGACTGCACGCAAATATCTGAATCTGGTAGAACAGGGGGCAACGCTGAGCCGCAAGAAGCAGCGGTTGTCTCTGCGACAGAACGGAACCCTGCTTCAGCTGACCGTTTCCGACAAAACGGGGGAGACGATGTATCTTCGGTACGCTCCGCGCAAGGAAGGGGTCAGCGGCGCCGTTTTTACCTCGGGTAAAAACAAAGCAGACACCTCCTTCGGCTTGTTCAAGCGGGTCTGCGGAATCCCCGCCGTCATTGACGAGAAGCCCCTCCTTACCGTGGGAACCTATTCCGATCTGCACGTGGACTACGCCCTGCAGACCAAGCCTCCCTACGTTCGCCCCACCATGCCCAAGGCGGCGCGGGGATACCGCAGACGCTACGATCTGGATGCGGTTATCGTTTGCGGCGATACCATATCCGACAACGGAAGCGGCTCCCGCTCCAATCCCGGAAAAGGTGCAATGCAGGGATATTGGGGCTACGATCGCTGGCAGAAGACCCGCAGGGTTATTTATGACGTGATCCGAAAATCCTTCCGTTCGGAAGCGAAATCCAAAAATATTTTCTTCGTCACGGGAAATCACGAATATCAGATCGGTGACCGTCAGCCCGATGGGAAACGCTATAACTCCGCCTATATGACCGATCTGCTTCCGCAGGATCTGCTGCATCCTCTGACCGAGCATTACACCACCTACCGAGGCGAGGAGGCGGATCTGGGGCCCGACGAAAATCTGATCTGCTACGAATACCGCATCAACGGGATCCCCTTCCTGATTCTGAATAATCCCCAGTATGATGAAATTCCCTGGCCCTGGCCCGATCGGGGCGAGCCCGCTCATACCATGCGGCAGGCGGAATGGCTGGAGCAGCGTCTGAACGAGATTGAGGCGGAGCAGGGGAGAGATGCTGTGGTTATCGTCGCCTCTCACTATCCCTTCTATCCCGATTGCTTCGTTGCAACCTACAACGGTCCCACCGTCAAGCCCAACATGGACGCCTATCTGAAGATGAGCGAGGTCATGAGCCGATTCCACAACCTGTTCTACTTCTTCGGTCACGTGCATGGGAATAACGATATCACCTTCTCCGAAACTGCCGAGGTGGTCTCTCACGTGGTGCCCGTGGATCTGAAGCTGGACGGAAACGGCACGGGCTGGCGCAATGCCGTGTCGCCCGAAGAATTTGCGCGAAAGATGTTCCGCTCCGACGTCGTCCTCCCCGCAGGATTCCACCACGTTTATTGCGGCAGTCATTCCTATTTCAATACCAAGTATTTTGAAAGTGACGGCAAGAAGGTCAATACCACCCTGTCCGCCGCCGAATGTCCCTTCCCCCAGGGCTGTGTCCTTGAGGTGTACAGCGACCGCGTGGTTCTCACCATGCAGCAGTTCGGCACTAAAAATAATACGGCACAGCGCCTGCCCGGATCCTCCTATCGGGTCAAGCCCCTCGTTTGCCCCATCGTGAAACAATAAAAAAACGACACGTCACTCGGGATTTCTCTGTGACGTGTCTGTTTTTTTTGATGAATTCCTTTCAACGGGAATTTATAACGTGATCATACATGCTTTTAACGCTGTCACTCATATTTTGCGGAACGAGAGCGATTTCGGGGTGATTGTTTTGAAATACCACGAAGATCTGATGTGCAAATCCTTGCCCCATCCATTCGATTCCGTCAAAGTCCAGAATTGCTTCCGTAAATTGTTCCAGACGATTGCATACTCTCTTTGCCTGAGAACGGGATACGGGAGCCGCATCAAAAATATTCTTCAGCGGGATCTTCGTGGTGGAAAAGCTTCCGTCAGAATCGGAATATTGGTCAAAAATCTCTTTGGGCGTTTTGTGTGTGAAGTTCGATAGGGACATCAGAACGCAAGTGCCTTTCCCGTGGGTATCGAGATCGACCGTTTTTCCGTCGTCGAATTTGGACGTAGTGAATATTTTTCCGTCGGATGCGATCAAAAAAGAGTCCATCATTTTGGAGGTGAAGAAAATGCCTTCTCCGGAATGATTCGCCGCATCCGTAGTCAGTTTTCCCTTAAACAATTCACAAATCGCTTCGTTCAAATCGGCTAATTGAAAATGGTTTTTGATTTTTTCAAAAATACCGACGCCGTCGTCTACTAACCATACGATCGTATTCAGATAGTTCTGAACGATGATCATTTGCATGGTTTCCGCATCGGAATGATCAATTACATTATTTACCATTTCGCTTAACCCATACGACCAAATGCGCTGTACGTTTTCCCCCAAATGCGAAACCAGTTTTTTGAGGTAAGCATCGTAGGGAAGGGTGTCTCTTTCTAAATCTCCCGAGCTACGTTTGAATTCGTATTCGTGGTAGACGTTCGCTAATTTGTACTCGCCCCGCTTAAGCTTCTCGATGGTTTTGCTTTCAACCAGCTCGTTCAGATAGTTGTGAACCGTGTTTGTGCTGATGTTAAAGGTTTCTGCGACAACCTTAGAAACGCTTGGCGTTTTTTTTGCTATTTTTTCCAGCATGTAAAGAATGATCGTTTGTTTTTTCTCTGCCGAGTATTTCATAAAAACACCCCCTGTGTCTCTATATTATAACACGTATTTTTATGTTTGTCAATAGTTATTACTCAAAAATAAATAGTTATTACTCTTAAATCAAAAATTATTACTAATCATTCGGTTTATCAGTAATAACTATGATTACTGTTCCCTCCCGACGGATGAAAATCCGTCGGACATGGCTTTTCTTTTTCGGTTCCTTTTCTTTCTCCCCGAAAGGAAAAGGGATGTTCCTTGCGTTTGATCTGTCAATTTATTGTGTTAACCCTCCTCCGACGGATGAAAATCCGTCGGCTATGGCTTTTCTTTTTCGGTTCCTTTTTCTTTTCACCCGAAAGAAAAAGGGATGTTCCTTGCGTTTGATCTGTCAATTTATTGTGTTAACCCTCCTCCGACGGATGAAAATCCGTCGGCTATGGCTTTTCTTTTTCGGTTCCT
>JAFPBP010000206.1 GCA_017424085.1 Clostridia bacterium | reverse complement strand
GGAACTGCTCCATAAAGCCGATGAGGGTATTCACGGGCCCGATGAACAGGTTGACCGAAACGATGAAGGTGGAATAATCCCCGAAGGAGATCCGTCCCGAATAAAGGAACAGGCCGCCTGCGATGAGAATAAACACGTTGAATACGTCGGTAACGAAGGAGGTTCCGGAATGGAACTTCGCCATGGCACGGTAGGCACGGCGGGAGGCGTCCACGAATTCCTCGTCCCCCTTGGAGAATTTTTCCACCTCCCGCTCTGCGTTGGTGAAGGCTTTGGTGACGCGGATGCCGGTCACGCTGCTCTCTACGGCGGCGTTGATGGTGGCGTTGCTCTTGCGCCGATCGTCGAAGGCAAGCTTCATGGCTTTGCGGTAATGCATGGTCACCACCACAAGAATGGGGACGCAGGCAAAGACGATCATGGTCAGGATCGGGTCAATGGTCAGAAGATAGATAAAGGAAAGAACGATCATCACCGAGCTGATCAGAAGATTCTCGGGACCGTGGTGAGCCAGCTCGCAGACCTCAAAAAGATCGCTGGTCATGCGGGTCATGATCCGCCCCGTTTCGTTGTTATCGTAATAGCGGAAGGGGAGCTTTTCCAGATGAGCGAAAAGATCCTGCCGCATCTGAGATTGCATGCGAACGCCGATCACGTGACCGTAATACTGCACGAAATACCGAAGAAGCATGCGAAGCACGTACAGGGCAAGAACGATCGTTCCCGCAACCACGATGGTCACGTACTGCTTTTCGGGGATGTACACGTTGAGCATCTTGTTGGTCACGATGGGGTACACCATGCCGATGATGGAGATCAACAGCGATGCCAGCATATCCAGAGCCATCATTTTTTTATGGGGCTTATAATAGGAGAGAAACCGTTTTAACATGGATTTAACCTTCCTTTCTCTGTTCCGGCGGCACGTAAGCGGGGCATCGGAGGGCTTCCGATTCCGAGCAACCGTAATAGGGTCCCACGCAGGGCTTGGGGTCGGTGGCGCAAAGCTTCTGCAATTCGGAGATCACAGCCCCCAGCGCATCTTTATCCAGCCCGTAATGGGTGTAATATCCCTTTTTCACGCCGTACACCAATCCCGCTTCCCGCAGGACCTTCAGATGCTGGGATACCGCAGATTCGGACAATTCACTTTTCCGCGCCAGCGCACCGACGCAATAGCTTCGCTCCGCCATCAGCTGCAGGAGCAAAAACCGCTTCGGCTCGCACAGCGCCTTGAGCACGTTCTGTTCCATAAGGGACCTCCTTGTTTGGATATTTATATTATACACCACTAATCTGATTTTGTCAACACTAAATCAAACAGTTTGATTTTTTGTGAAAAACCGTCGAAAAAAATTCGAGAGACGGGGAACAGGTCCCCGTCTCTCGCAGCTTGGTAATAAACCCTAAAAAGAATCTTTCTGTCCCGTACAATCCCTCAGTCTTGCCTGCGGCAAGCCAGCTCCCTTTACACAAGGGAGCCTTCCCTCTGTGCACGAACACTCTATTGTTTTATTATCCGAGAGTTGCTCTTGAATCGCGAAAAGACGTTGAGAATCGCACTAAAATCAAGCCTCCCTTGTGTAAAGGGAGGGGGACCGAACGCTTTGCGTTTGGTGGAAGGATTGTTTCGTATCTGCTATCCGTCGATAGAATACTTGAATTTACAAAAAAACAACTTTGACTTTTTCAACAGTATGCAAGAGAGGGAATCGCAGGTTGATTATTTTTTCAGAGAAAGACCGTCCGAAAACGCCTGCCCCACCTTCTCGCCCAGCACGTAATAGCCGTGGGAGGCGGGATCGTAGGTGATGGGACGAAGCTTTGCGGGGTCGATGACGCCGTCGGTCAGAACCGATTCATCGGCGCAAACGTTCACGATCTCCCCCACCATGCGGCAGGAATCGGGATCGTAATGCTTCAGACGGCATTCCACCGCCATGGGCAATTCGCAGATCAAAGGGGCATCCACAAAGGCGCTCTTCTCGGTATGAAGCCCGCACGCCGAAACCTTATCGGCAACGCGGTTCCCGCTGACCACACCCAGATAGTCGCATTCCGCCACCCGATCGGCGGTTGCCATGCTGACCGTAAACGCCTTGCGGGCAAGGATATTCTTGGTGGTCTTGTGCCCTGCGCTGAGGCAGAGGGAGATCTCGTTCTCCTCGCTGATGCCGCCCCACGCGGCGTTCATGGCGTTGGCAACGCCGTTCTCGTCGTACGCCGCCACGATAAACACGGGCATGGGATAGACCATGGGCTTTGCTCCGAAATTTTTTCTCATAATAAGCGCTCCTTGTTCATTCAACTATTGCTGAGGAAGGGTAGGGTCTGCGATCATCCGCCGAAAGCGGCGCGCGAGGAAAATATAATCCAGAATAATGGTCAAAAAACCCAGCAGCCACGCCGCAGGGTTTGCAAAGCACATAACGAAGAAGCCCTGCGATTCGTTGATCAGCATCCAATGATTCATCAGCAGAAGAACCAACACGGCAACCCCCGCCCGTCCGAGGATCTCGGTAAAGCCCGAAATTACGGTCCAACGGGTGCGGTTCACCGACTGCAGGATGCTCTTATACGTAACCAACGGCGCCAAAAGGAAGCTCAACGCCGTATTGACCAGAATAAAACGGTAGGAATTATCCACGACGACCTGATCCACGTCCCCCGCAAGCAG
>JAFPBP010000024.1 GCA_017424085.1 Clostridia bacterium | reverse complement strand
GTAGAAGGGTGCAACGCCCGTGGCACGCTCCAGCATATTGCACATGGTATGGCAGTCGGGGAGATATTTCCCCTTCTGTGCGGGGCAAACCCAGTCGGGGTTCGTGGCGTAGAAGGGAATTCCGCGGGTGAGAAGCTCGCAGGCGTCCACCAGCTTTTTGTAGGTCAGCTCGGTATCGTAGCCCACCAGCAGGAAATCGATTCCATCCTCCACCTCTTCGGCGACGGTAAATCCGTTGGCGCGCAGTTCCGCCTTCAAGGATTCGGTGCCGACGACGTAAAGCTTTGCGTTGGGCTTCAGATCGTTCAGAAAAATGCAGGCAGCCTGCCCTGAGGTGAACATATTGGAGCGGTCTGCGGGGATCTTCAGACGGCTGAGCTTTTCCAGATAGGCATCGGCGGATTTGGAGGAGTTGTTGGTCAGAAAAACGTAATCTCTGCCCGTATCGCGCAGCCATTGAATGAAGTCTGCGGCGCCGTCGATGAGATCGTTTTCCAGATAAATGGTTCCGTCCATATCCAAAAGATAGAGGGTCTTGTCTGCCAAGGGATGTTTCATAATACAGTCTCTCTTCCGTTTAATTTTCTTTGGGGAGCAATCCCTTTTCCTCCAGACGGGCAAGGGCTCTGCCGATGCAGGAATGAAGGGAGCGATTGTTGGTTACGTAAGCATCCGCCACCGATTCATAGAGGGGGGCGCGACGGCGGGCGATGCGGTAGATCTGATAGGGATCGTCGTGAAAAACGGGGCGCTTATCGGTGTTGAGGGTGGTGAGAATGGAGCGGGGATGGCGAACCACGTACAAAACCGATTGATCCCGCAACAGGTCCAGATTTTCCTTTCGCTCCACGATGCCGCCGCCCGTAGCAACCACGCAACCATCCAGGTTCTCGTTGACCCAGCGCAGGGCATTGACCTCCATATCCCGAAAGGCGGCTTCTCCGCGATGGAACAGCTCGGGGATCGTTGCCCCTTCCCGCTCGGTGATCAGACGGTCCAGATCCACAAAGCGCAGATTGAGACGGCGGGCGACAATGCGTCCCACGGTGGTCTTCCCTGCCCCCGGCAAGCCAACCAGATACAGATTCGACAAAGGATCCCCTCCTTTCGGTTCAATATATCATAGTATACAATAAAATCAAGGAATTGTCAAGTGCTTTCAGAAAAAAACAACCCCGACCAAGCGGTCGGGGTTGAGAAATTCAGTTAAGATTCAACTTATTTCTTTTTCTTACCGAGAACGATGACAACAACGATCACGGCAACAACAGCAACAGCTGCAACGATCACGATCCAGATGGGGAAGCCAGCCTTGGGCGCTTCGGTGGTATCGGTGTTGGAGGGAGCAGTGGAGCTGTCGGAGGGAGTGGTGGTGTCGGTTTCGGAAGAAGCGACGTTAGAAGAGGTATCGGTGGAGGTAGCTTCACCGGCTCTGGTCTTAACGGTCATCGCTTCGGAGGGGAGAGATTCGCCGCCGGCAGAGGTAACGGTGGTCACGTAGACGTAGTAGGTGGTGGAGGATTCCAGACCGGTTACCTTGAAGGTGAGTTCGGTAACAGGAGCGGAGTTCATCTTAACAGCCTTGGAAGCGTCGTCGGTGTAGGTGTAGATGTTGTAGGAAGCAGCGCCTTCAGCCTGATCCCAAGAAACGGTGAAGCCGTCGGAGGTACGATCGGAGGTCTTCACGCTTGCGGGAGGAGTACCGTTGGGATCGCCGATGGGAGTACCGTCAGCGGTGGAAACGTAAGTAACGACAGGCATGGTGGTGAAGTCCATACCCTTGGCACCCTTATCGGGCTTACCTTCTTCGTTCAGGGGAACGGTAGCGGAAATACGAACGTAGTCGCCTTCCGTAACCTTCAGGTTGTCGATGTCGATGGTGCAGGTACCTTCATCACCGGTGTACCAAGCTCTCTGTTCGGGAGCGTCGGCAGCGGGCCAAACCTTGGTATCGTTAACCCAGACTTCGATGATACAACCGTAGGAAACGGGCTTCTTCTCGCGGGTGTTACCGTTGCCGTAGCCGCCGATAGCGGCATCCAGGTTGATCTCACCGGAAACGGGAACGATGAAAGCAAGGCAGGGAGAGGTCTTCAGACCGGGGTGAATACGTACACCGTTGTTACCGAAGCAGCAGTAGTTGTAGGGGTCGTCAGGGTCAAGAACTGCAGTGGTAGTGGTGGTGTAGATGTTAGACCATTTGTGGGCCGCACCGTCGATGGGAGCAGACTGCCAGCAGCCCATGGGCTTGAACACGCCCTTATCGCCGGTCAGGTCCAGATACTCGAGAGCCCAACGGTCTTCGAAAATGGTTTCGCCCTTGATGGCGCCATCTTCGATGCCTACACCAAAATTGGTGAGAGCTTCGGCATACTTGTACTCTTTCTCGACATACTTCAGGTTATGCGCGGAAGAGTTGAGGGTGAGTCCGGCAAAGAGGGAAAGAACCATTGCCAGAGTCATGAGGATTGCGAGGGTCTTCTTCATGATGAGTTCTCCTTTTCAGAAGTATTTGTGCTCCTATTATATCGATTTTTTTTTATTTTGTCAAGAGGCATTTTCCTTAAAAACAAATGAAAAAAGGTGGTTTTTCCTTGATGTTATGGGATTTTTCAAGCGACGGCGGAATTTTTCGTCATATTCCACAAATTTACGCATTCAAGTCTGTGCAAACTGCTATATTAACAATTTTCCCCATCGATGGAATGCATTCATATTAAGATGTTTTTTATCATTCTCAGAATTCACGAATGCAACAATATTTCACAAGAAAAACAATGACCTGCCGCGAGAGCGACAGGTCGATCAATCAAGGGTTATTTTGCATATTTGCGAACGATTTCTTGCATTTCATCGAAGCGGGCTTCCATTTCGGAGGCGAGCTTGATCTGAGTACGGGCGCGGACCAGATTATGATCGGGGTATTCGGTATGGAAATATTTGTCCCCGTCCAGATAGTCCAGAAGGAAGCGGGATGCCTGCTCAAGGGTGATGACGAGAGCGCCCCAAGCCATGCTGTTCAGCTCCTCTTCCCCGAAGAATCCGTCGGCGCCGCCGATGAACCCTGCGGCAAAGGCTTCATACTTATCCATGCAGAAGGTGACCTTGGACAGATCCTTCTCATCTTCAGCGGCGGAATTGGCACAGAAGCGGATGGCATCGCCAAAATCGTAGGCGGCAAGACCGGGCATGATGGTATCCAGATCGATAACACAGAGGGGCTTCATGGTTGCTTTATCAATGAGGATGTTGTTGAACTTGGTGTCATTATGGGTCACGCGCAGGGGCAAAACGCCGCTTTCGATGCGATCCACCAGGTAGGTCGCCTTATGGGCGCGGGCGCGAAGGAATTCGATCTCCGCAGCCGCCTGATCGGCTCTGCCCGAGGCGTTGCGGACGACCCCCGCTTCAAAATTGACAAAGCGCTGCTTGGTGTTATGGAAATTGACGATGGTCTCATGCAAGGTTGCACCGGGATAATCCGCCAGAAGCTTCTGGAAATTACCGAAGGCGGCGCCTGCGTCGGTAAGGACCTGCAGATCATCGGCGATATCGTAGGTCAGAGCATCGTCCACGAAATCGTAGACGCGCCAATAACGCCCCTCCTCATCCTTCCAGCAGCCCTTGCCCTCGGCGGTGGCGTAGAAATGCAGGACCTCTCGGGTGGGATCTCCGCCCTGTGCGGAAACCTTGGCGCGCAAATGCGCGGTAACCGAAAGGATATTCTCCATCACGCCCTCGGGATCGGGGAACACGTAGGTGTTGATGGTCTGAACGGTATATTTCTTCCCGTTCATCTTCACCACGTTGGTCTGATTGATGTGCCCCGTTTTGATGGGACGGATCGATTCAATTTCCCCTTCGATGCCGAAGCGGGACAAAACGAGAGATAAAAACTTTTCCATGATGCGATGCCTTTCTTTTATAATGTAAACATTATGATTATTTTTCTTGCTCGGGGTCTTCCCGCACGGTACGGGAGGAGCCGAAGGAAATGATTTTCTTTCCGTAGCGATCCCGCAGGTGATCCATGGCAAGCTCAATCTTTTCCTGCTTCTCGCTTCGCATCTCCCCTTCGGATGGAATCAGCGAATATTGAACGGGGATCTCGTCGGCGTCACAAAGATCGGAAACGGTGACGGTCAAGGCGCGCACGGGAGACGATGCCAGATTCCAGTTCGCCTCCAGCAGCTCCATGGCAGCCGCGGCGATCTCCTTGGCAAGGTGAGTGGGGGCGGACAGCTTTTTCTGCCGCTGAACCACGGCGAGCATGGGGTCCTTG
>JAFPBP010000205.1 GCA_017424085.1 Clostridia bacterium | reverse complement strand
GTGAGACCGCCGTTTGGGATGCTCTGGAAACCGTTATCAAAGAATATCCCGTCATGCTGAACCGTGCGCCTACCCTGCACCGTCTGGGTATTCAGGCGTTCGAGCCCGTTCTGGTCGAGGGCCGTGCATTGAAGCTGCATCCTCTGGTTTGTACCGCCTTCAACGCCGACTTCGACGGTGACCAGATGGCTGTTCACGTTCCCCTTTCCGCCGAAGCACAGGCAGAAGCACGCTTCCTGATGCTCTCCGCCAACAACCTGCTCCGTCCTCAGGACGGTAACCCCGTCACCGTTCCCACCCAGGATATGATCCTCGGATCCTACTACCTGACCGTGGTGGACGAGAACGAGGTGGGTGCGGGCAAGTGCTTTGCAAACCCCGAAGAGGCAATGCGCGCTTACGATTGCGGCGCCGTCCGCCTGCACGCTCCCATCAAGGTCCGCGTTTCCCGCGAGATCGACGGAGTTCTGCGTACCGGA
Source organism: Clostridia bacterium (assembly GCA_017424085.1). Lineage (GTDB taxonomy): Bacteria > Bacillota > Clostridia > Oscillospirales > UBA644 > RGIG995. The sequence goes on along the minus strand of JAFPBP010000205.1, from coordinate 2,828 downwards.
CTGATCGACTGCACCGTGGGTCAGCTGCTCTTCAACGAATCCATTCCTCAGGACCTGCGCTTCGTGGACCGTACCGATCCCGCTCACGCGCTGGATCTGGAGGTTACCTTCCTTGTCACCAAGAAGGAATTGGGTAAGATCATCAATCGCTGCATCCGCGTTCACGGTATCACCGAGACCGCCGTGGTGCTGGATAAGATCAAGGCGTACGGATACAAGTATTCCACCGTGGGTGCCATCACCATCTCGGTTGCGGATATGAAGGTTCCCCCCGCCAAGTACGAGCTGGTTGCCGCCGCCGACAAGACCGTCGAGGGCATCACCCGTAACTTCAAGCGCGGTCTGATCTCCGAGGACGAACGCTACGAGCAGGTGGTTTCGGTCTGGAGTGACACCACCGCAAAGGTTACCGAGGTTCTGTCCGGCTATCTGGATAAGTTCAACCCCGTCAAGATGATGCAGCACTCCGGTGCCCGTGGTAACATCGACCAGATCAAGCAGCTGTGCGGTATGCGCGGTCTGATGGCGAATACCTCCGGTAAGACCATCGATATCCCCATCCGCGCAAACTTCCGTGAAGGTCTGAACGTTCTGGACTACTTCATTTCCTCCAGAGGTGCCCGTAAGGGTCAGGCGGATACCGCTCTGAAGACCGCCGACTCCGGTTACCTTACCCGCCGTCTGGTTGACGTTTCCCAGGATATCATCATCCGTGAGGACGACTGCGGTGCCGACGACGGTATCTGGGTCTCCGAGATCGCCGAGGGCGCCGAGAAGATCGAGTCCCTCCAGTCTCGTCTGTTGGGTCGCTTCCCCGTGGACGATATCGTCCATCCCGAGACCGGCGAGGTCCTGGTCTCCAAGGATCGCTATATCAACGAATTCGATGCCGAAGCCATCGTCAAGGCAGGCATCACCAAGGTCAAGCTTCGTTCGGTTCTCACCTGTAACTGCCGCTACGGCGTCTGCGCCAAGTGCTACGGTATGAACCTTGCCACCTCCGACGTGGTCAACGTGGGTGAGGCGGTCGGTATCATCGCCGCTCAGTCCATCGGTGAGCCCGGTACCCAGCTGACCATGAGAACCTTCCATACGGGCGGCGTTGCGTCCACGGCAGATATTACGCAGGGTCTTCCCCGCGTTCAGGAGCTGTTCGAGGCGCGTCATCCCAAGGTTCTCGCCATTCTCTCCGAGATCGACGGTGAGCTGCGGTTCCAGGAGATCCGCAACGCCCGTTACGCCATCATCATGAATACCGAGACCGGGGAAGAGCGTTCCTACCTCATTCCCTACGGCGCAACGCTGAAGGTCCACGAGGGTGACTACGTCCATAAGGGCGACGAGCTGACCCGCGGTGCCTCCGATCCTCAGGATATCCTGCGGATCAAGGGCGAATCCGCTGTCCGCGAGTATATCATTCAGGAAATTCAGAAGGTGTATAAGCGCCAGGGCGTTGATATCAGCGATAAGCACATTGAGGTCATCGTCCGTCAGATGCTCCGTAAGGTCCGCGTTCTCGATCCCGGTGATACGGGTCTTCTGACCGGCTCCGTGGTGGACCGCCCCGAGGTGTTCCATCTGAATCTGGACATCGCTCGCCGCAACGAGGCGGAGGGTCTGGATCTGAAGCCCGCAGAGGTGGAGACCGTCCTTCTGGGTATCACCAAGTCCGCTCTTGCCACCGAATCCTTCCTGTCCGCCGCTTCCTTCCAGGAAACCACCAAGATCCTCACCGAAGCCGCCATCAAGGGTAAGGTCGATAACCTGATCGGTCTGAAGGAAAACGTTATCATCGGTAAGCTCATTCCCGCAGGTACGGGTCTGGAGCGCTATCGCAACGTGGTCGTCTCCGAAAAGGAAGAAGAGTTCCTGGAGATCTGATCCCCGTTTGAACTGAATCATTCTTCGGCACGGTATGGAGCCCTCGGGCTTCGGAATACCGTGCCGAAGTCGGTCTTTGCCCCTCCCCCTCGTCTCCTCGGTTTTTCCGCTCTGCGGCGGGAATTTTTGGGGAAGAAGGGGGTTTTGGGCGAATTTTCGGGAAAACGGGGGAGAGTTCAAAAAAAGTTCGGAATTTTTTGAGCCTTTGGGTGTTGAAAAATTTTCTGATTTGTGCTATACTATACAATGCCTGTGCACGGGCTTATCCCGTTTTTATAGGCGAAATCATAAACAGGAGGTGTAAGAATGCCCACATTTAACCAGCTTGTCCGGAAAGGCAGAAGCGTTGCTGCCGAGAAGTCCAAGGTGCCCGGTCTTCAGAAGAGCGTTAACACTCTGAAGAAAACCACGGTTGAACAGTACTCTCCCCAGAAGAGAGGCGTTTGCACCGTCGTTAAGACCACCACCCCCAAAAAGCCGAACTCCGCTCTCCGTAAGGTTGCAAGAGTCCGTCTGACCAACTCGGTGGAAGTTACTGCTTACATTCCCGGTATCGGTCATAACCTGCAGGAGCACAGCGTCGTTCTGATTCGCGGCGGCCGTGTTCGTGACCTGCCCGGTGTCCGTTACCACATCATCCGCGGTACCCTCGACGCTCAGGGCGTTGCAAACCGTATGCAGGCTCGTTCCAAGTACGGTGCCAAGAGACCCAAGGCGAAGAAACAGGCATAAGTTCATTGAATTGAATGTGCCATCTGCACGGAATCGTGCTGCGGCAAGAAGGCCGCATAAAAAAAGTATAGTTAGATGCTTCATTGAATTCAGTGAATTTATGCGAAGCGCTAACGGGGGCTGCAATGCCTTCGAGTACCTATGAAATCATTGACTATAATGAAGGAGGGAAGTTAAGTGCCTAGAAGAGGTTCCATTTCCAAAAGAGATGTCCT
>JAFPBP010000023.1 GCA_017424085.1 Clostridia bacterium | reverse complement strand
CCCCGCAGACCGCTCCAATATGTTCACCTCGGGGCAGGCTGCCTGCATTTTTCTGAACGATCTGAAGCCCAACGCAAAGCTTTACGTCGTCGGCACCGAATCCCTGAAGGCGGAACTGCGCGCCAACGGCTTTACCGTCGCCGAAGAGGTGGAGGACGGCATCGATTTCCTGCTGGTAGGCTACGATACCGAGCTGACCTACAAAAAGCTGGTGGATGCCTGCGAGCTTCTCACCCGCGGAATTCCCTTCTACGCCACCAACCCCGACTGGGTTTGCCCCGCACAGAAGGGCAAATATCTCCCCGACTGCCATACCATGTGCGATATGCTGGAGCGTGCCACGGGCGTTGCTCCCTTCTACATCGGTAAGCCACGCAAGGAAATGGCTCTTGCCGCCATCAAGTTTAAGGGCGGAGATCCTGCCAAAACCGCGCTGGTGGGCGATCGCTTGTACACGGACGTCAAGTGCGGCTTGAACGCCGGAATTACCGCCGTTTTCGTCCTCTCGGGCGAGGGTACGCGGGAGGATATCGAAAAGTTTGACGTCCACCCCGACGTGATCCTGGACAGCGTCAAGGATATCATCGGCTGCGACCGTCAGTAATAAAAAACTCCGCACCTCAGCGGTGCGGAGCCCTTTTATCTCAGTTTTATTCGTCGTCGTCTTCTTCGCCCGATCCCACCATGCGGATCCGACCTCCCGTGGTTCCCGTGGGAGTGCGCTTCCGTTTTTTGGGTCGGTTGATCAGATAGCCCAATAAGATATACGCCGTTACCAGAACGAAGATGGCAAGCAGAGTCCCCCAGAAGTAAGGCTGCTTGAAGAAGTTGACAAGCTTCGTGGAATAAAGCTCGAAGTGATCCATGCTCACCGACGATTGGGTCTTCAGATCTACGGTTCCGTAGGATTTCCCCCCGCAGTAGACCGTCACCGTCCCAAGCACCGTCCCCTTTTCCACGGGCGCCGTGATGCTTTCGGGAAGGTCGAAAACCAGATCCACGTTATCCTCGCTGTAGATCTTCGGAACGAGAGCGGTGATGGAGGATCCTGAAATCAGGATCACGTGATCCGCCTCCGCCCCGTAGATCACCTTGACCTCCGCCATCTCCTTCCCCGCAGGGAGGATGGTTCGGGTTGCGTATCGGTTCTGCGAATAGGTCAGAAGCGCCCCCGCATCCTTGTACAGAGCGGGCAACCCCTCGGTGGTGATGGCAAGGGAAATGATCTTTCGATCCGAATCCTTACGGTAGGTTGCGATGGAGGAATTGCTTTTCGTTTCGGAGTAGATAAATAACCCGTTCGCCGCCGCGTTGTAATACTTGCTGGTGGTTTCAATGAGCATGTTGCGGGTATAAATGCTCCGCGTTTTTCCGTTGACCGTGATCGTTGCGATCCTCTGGGATGCCGCTTCCGCGATTTCGGGATGCTGCAATGCCTCGCTGATGATCTTTGCGCAGTCGCTCAACGTGGTGATCTGCTTGGTGTTGGAGGTAAAGCTTCCCGTTACGTTGGTGAAATATGTATTCGCGGCGCCAAGCTCCTTGGCTCTTACGTTCATCTGATCCACGAAGGAGGATAGGGATCCTGCCAGCGTGATCGCCGCCGCTACCGCCGCCTCCTGTGCGTTTGCCACGGTGATGCAGGTGATCAGGCTTCTCCAGGGGACCTTGTTCCCCTCTGTGAGATTTACGTTGGACATGGTCGGCGTGTTCAGAATCATTTCTTTCGTGATCGTGACCGTCTCGTCAAGATCCTTTACCTGCTCCAGGATCATCAGGCAGGTCATGACTCGCGGCAGAAATCCGCAGTAAACCTCTTTCGTTTCATTTTTTCCGTACAGGATCTCTCCGCCGTCGTCTGCATTGAAGATCACTGCGTATTCCGCGCCGATTTCAGGCGCCTCGTCGGTTACCGCCGCGCAGGGGATCCCCGTCCCGAACAGGATCAAGGCAAGCGCTAAGGCGGCGATCCGAGGGAAGAATCGTTTCATGGATGCTCTCTCCTCAAGGTTTTCGTGTGTTGTGTGTATATATTTATATTATAACACATCCGAGCGACAATGAAAAGAGAATTTTTTGAAATCTTTGTAACAAATTTAACTCCGAAAGGAATTTGTATGGATTACGATGCCATTGCGCGGGATTACGACCGCTTCAACGGCGGCTTTGATTACGCCGATTATCTGGATCATATCCTCCCGCATCTGTCCTTGCCCGATAACCCGCTGGCGCTGGATTGCGGATGCGGCACGGGAAGCCTGATCCTTGAGCTGACCCGACGCGGCTTTGATTGCAGCGGCGTGGACGCCTCTCCCGAAATGCTGGACGTTGCGCACGAAAAGTTGTCCGATGCAGGGTTGTCCCCCCATCTTATGTGCCAATCTCTCCCCGAGATCGATCTGTACGGCGCCTATCACGCGGTCTTTTCTTCTATGGACACGGTGAATCACCTGCTGGATAAGCGGGACGTGAAGCGCTTTTTCCGCCGCCTTTACAATTTCACCGAGCCCGGTGGATATTTTATCTTTGACCTCAAGCAAAAATCCCTCTTTTCCGACGCCACGCAGGTTGCGGAGGACGATGGCTCTTGCCTCATTCTGCGCCGCGCCTTCGACGGCACCTACGCCTGCCAGACGTTGACCGTTTTCCGTCGGGAAGGGGAGGTGTACACCCGCACCGACGAGGAGATCTGGGAGCGTTGGTATGATCCCGCCGACCTTCGCCGCGAGATCTGTGCCGCAGGATTTCGCCCCTGCCGCACTCTGTCCTATCACGGAAGAACCATTATTATCGTCAGGAGGACCGAAGCATGACCGAACAAGTTGCAAAATATATGGCGCAAAACGCCCGCATTTTCTGCGTATCCCTGTCCGACTCCGTTGTCCGCTCGGGCGAATTGAACGAAGTCTCAGGGGAGCCTCTGAGCATTCTGGGAAAGCTGGAGGCGTTTGCCTGCTGCATTGCCGCTCTTCAGAAAAACGAGCGCGCGTCGGTGATCGTTCACCTGTCTCTCGCGGGAGTGGGATCCTATTCCGCCACCGCCGATCGGGACGGGATCGTGCGCGGCAGACCCGAGGAGGGAACTTCCTCGGAGGATACGCTGGAGGTTACGCTTCAGCTTCCCATTCGCGGGAATTATACGGGCGTGGTCACGGGGCACGGCTTGGACGACCTTGTGGCAACCTATTTCTCCCAAAGCCTGCAGATCGCGTCGGCGTGCCGTGTCTTTGAATCGAACGGCGCATTCTTCTGCATCGTTGCCGAACAGCTTCCCGGTGTCTCCTGTGATCTGGAGGGACTGTGCGCCGCTGCCTCGGAGTCCCTTCCGCAGGGAGAAATTCCCGTCGGCTTTGAATTTTTGGAAAGCATGCCCTTCCGTTTTGGCTGCACCTGCTCCCGTGCCGCGCTGATGCGGTTCGTGGATTCCCTGTCCGAAGCCGACCGCGCCGATCTTGCGGAGGATGGAAGGATCATCACCTATTGCAACGCCTGCGGGAAGAAATATACCTTTGAACTGTAAAAAATCGGCTGTCGCCCTTGGATGAGCGACAGCCTTGTATCTCTTTTTTATTCCTCGAAGGGGTTTCCGGGATAGGGATGCTCCGCGTTTGCGTGGTTGTCCTTGACCCAGATGTCCCGAACGTAGTCGTAGACCTCGTCCTTGATCCGCTTTGAGGGGAAGGAGGACGGGGGCAACAGCTGATCTCCCGCCACCTCGGGGGTGGTGCAGGCGTGATCGTTGCGCCATGCGTCCCGCTCCTCGGGATTTCGCAGATTGGGCACGGCGATGGGCACGTTTCCGTTCAGGATCGAGCGGTACGCCAGAATTCCGCAGATACCCATATCCACCGCGCGGTAGACGTCGATGGAGTATTTTTCCGCTACGGGGTTGCCCAGAATCTTCTCGATGAAGAAGTGGGTCGCATACAGATCCGCGCCGCCGTGGGATGCGAATTTCTTCGCCATATCCGCCTCAATGACCGGCTCGGGATCGTATTTTTCCCAGTCTCCGATGCAAAGCTTATCCGATTCTCTGTAAAGATTGAATCTCTTGTTTTCTTCCTTGAACCGTGCGGTTTCCATCATGCCCTTGGTCCCGTAGAACATATAGGCGGTGCTGCTGGGTTCTCTCTTCAAGCCTCCGTGAACGCTGCGGGCGATGGCACCGTTGTCCAACGTGATCATTTCAATTCCGCTTCCTGCCACCGTGCCAAGACCTGCAGAGCAGGGGTCAGGCGGAGTTTCAAAGCCTACCACCTGCACGGGACGGCGCCCTGTAACGGTCAGCATGGGACCGATGCTGTGGGTGCAATAGAAGGTTGCGTACATGCGATTTCTCCAATGGTCCCGCTCACCGTAGGTAATGTTTGGCCAGATGGCGGAGCAGTCGTGGATGTATTCGCCCTCGCAGTAGGTGACCTCGCCGATCGCACCTTCCTCGTAGCGGCGCCACATTTCAAAGGAATGGTTCATGTAGCAGTAGTTTTCCGCATAAGCGTAAACCTTGCCGCTCCGCTCCACCGCCTCGATCAGCTCTACCGCCTGCGCCATGGTCTCGCAGGGGAGAACCTCGGTCAGGACGTGCATGCCCTTGTCCAGACAACGGATTGCGAAGGGTGCGTGCTCGTTTGCATAGTTTGCAAGGATCACGGCGTCCATGTCGTAATTGAAAAAGTCTTCAAAATTGTTGAACAGGGCAACGTTCATGCCCTTTTCCTCCGCCTCGGTGCGGACCTTGTCCAGCAGGGGCTGATATTTATCGCAGACCGCAACCAGCTCTGCGTGGGGATGAGCGTAAAGAACGTTGATCATGGTGTGCCCTCGGTATCCGCCGAAAACACCGATTCTCAGTTTTCTGTCCATAAGAAAACCTCCTTTTTTTGATACTTTAATTATACCATATTATTTTGTTTCGGAACATGTGCAGGTTGCACAAATTCAGCGTTTGGTTTTTGGTACAAATACACAAAGCCAAAATCCCTTGCAGAAAGGAGCCGCGTTATGGAAAAAAAGACGTCGTTGCGGGATTTGTCCGTCGAATTGGGGGTCAGTCCCTCCACCGTATTCCGCGCTCTGAACGGGTGCGGTGATGTGGATGCGCGCACCGAGGCTCGGATCCGTGCCGCCGCAGAGGAGAGGCACTATCGCCTCCGACAGACCTCCTTTTCGGGAGAATGCGTTTGCATCCTTCCCTCGGTTCCCGAATATTTCTGGGGATCGGTCCGACGGTTGTTTCAGGAAAAGACGACCCGCCGCCTGCGCTTTTTCTTGTATCCTTCCCTTGGGGAGAAGGATGGCTTTCTGTCCTGTCTCGCTTCTGCGTTGGAATGCGATCCCTCCTTGCTGATTGTTGCCGCCCCCGAGGACGGTTCGGTGCGCGATGCCTTGTCCCAATGCGGCGTTCCCGTCTTTTTCTTCTGTGAATACGTTTCCATGGTCAACGCCTTTTTCTTCGGCTCCGATCCCCGTGCCGACGGTTCCCGTTTGGGGGATGCCGTTCGCGAACGCTATCCCCGGTGCCGTCGCTTTTTGCATCTGACTCTGACCGAAAGAACGCCCTTGTCCCTTGCCCGCACCGAAAGCTTTTTCTCCCGTCTCTCGCATGCTGTGGTGGTAGATCGCCTGTCGATTCCCGAGAATAAGCCCTATCTCGCTTCTCTTTTGGCGCGGCAGATCAGTGAGGCAAAACCCTTTGACGGCGTTTTTTGCGAAACGGGCGTGCTTCCCGCCGTCTGTCTTGCACTGGATAAATGCCGCATCGCGCGGGAGGTCGTCTGCATCGGGTTTGAGCAGGCACCGTCCCTTGAGTCCTATCGGCAGAGCGGACGCCCCATTTTGACCCTGACCCAGGATCTGGAGCGGCAGGTCTCCGTCTGTATCGCCTCTGCGGAACGGTATCTGCAGACGGGGACATTCCCCGACGCAAAGGAGACTTTCATTCCGTCGCTTCTTTCCGATTGAAAAAGAACCGCTTGCAATTAGCGTGAGCCCCATAACGAAGTTTTAACAAAAAGCACTTATGATAACGAATAAATCGTTTGTCATAAGTGCTTTTGCGTTGCTTCAGACAATTTTCTCCAGATAGTAATGAATTGACGCTTTGCGTCATGAATTGAAGCCTGATGGCTTCATGATTTGAAAACTTTGTTTTCATGAATTGAATTGCTATGATTTATCATGCCGAAGGCAATTCATGAACGAAGTTCAATTCACGGCGCAAGCCAATTCATGCCATTTAGGGCAATTCATTATGGGCACGCTCGAATAACTTATGTTAATCCTTCGTTATTGCGCGTGCCCATTACTGCAGGCGGTTCAATTTTTTATCTCATTTTTTGCGGAATACGATCAGCTTACTCAGCACGTAATTCAAAACGATGAT
>JAFPBP010000204.1 GCA_017424085.1 Clostridia bacterium | reverse complement strand
GACTTTGGAAGTGTTGATACCGATGCCGTAGATATAAGTCAAGCCGATTTCGACTCGCTTGGCGTTCGGCAGGTCCACACCGGAAATTCTTGCCATTTAAATTACCTCCAATTCGATTAACCCTGGGTCTGCTTATGCTTGGGATCGGAGCAAATAACCATAACTTTGCCTTTGCGCTTGATAACCTTGCATTTTTCGCACATGGGTTTTACAGAAGGACGTACCTTCATGATGAACTACCTCCTTTTAATGAAGCGATTCGAGTTCAGTTGGAACCGACGGGTTTACGGGGACCGGCGTTCCGCCAGGTGATCCGACCCTTGGTCAGATCGTAGGGGGACATTTCTACGGTCACTTTGTCGCCCAGAAGGATCCGAATATTGTTGTCTCTCAGTCGACCTGAGATATAAGCTGTGATTTTGTGTCCATTGGAAAGTTCAACGATGAACTTCGTATTGGGAAGGGTCTCAATAACGACGCCTTCAATTTCGATGACACCATCTTTTGCCATGAAAAACCTCCAGTATCAGGATTGAGATGTGAGTATTAACGGCTCGTCGTCGGTGACGGCAACGGTATGCTCGTAATGAGCGGACCATTTTCCGTCCTTGGTTACCACTGTCCATCCGTTCCGGTCGATCTGCCAGACCTCGTGAGATCCCGCATTGATCATCGGTTCGATGGCAATGGTCATGCCTTTTTGAAGACGTAACCCTTTGCCGCGGACTCCGTAATTCGGAACGTCCGGTTCTTCGTGTAACTGTGTTCCCACGCCATGTCCGATATAATCCCGAACGACCGAGAAGCCGTTCTTGTGAGCGTAAGTGCTGATGGCGTTTCCTACGTCACCCAAGCGACAGCCGGGGCGGACGAATTGCAACCCTTCATAGAAGCATTGCTTGGTCACGTCGATCAGTCTTTGCGCTTCGGGGGACACGTTTCCGCAGGGGAAGGTGGCCGCCGTATCGGAATGGTAGCCGTTGAGCAGAACACCGACATCAATACTCACGATATCTCCATCGGTGAGCAAACGCCCCGACGGGATTCCGTGGATGACTTCATCGTTTACCGAGATGCAAGCCACGGCAGGGAATCCGCCGTATCCCAAGAAGGAGGGAGTTGCGTTTTTGCTCTTTAAAAACTTGTGCATTACGTCGTTGATATGTTTGGTGGTCACGCCGGGGCGAACTGCTTCTCCTCCGATTTGGAGTACCTGTGCGGCAAGCTCGCCGGCACGACGCATCATATCAATTTCCCGCTGTGATTTCAATGTTACTGACATTACGTCAACCTCTCTTACAGGACGAGGGCCTTTTCCATCAGGGCGGTGGTGTCGGCCAGTTCTTCCTGACCTTCCACAAGTCTGAGTTTATTCTGCTGAGCGTAGTAGTTTTTCAGAGGCGCGGTCTGCTTTTCATAAACCGCGAGACGGTCGCGAACGACCTCTTCTCTGTCGTCTTTGCGAACGGTGAGAGCAGCTCCGCACTTATCGCAGTCTTCGCCTTTGGAAGAAGGCTTGTAAACGACGTGATAGGTTGCTCCGCAAACGGGGCAAGTGCGGCGTCCGCCCATTCTTACGACGATCTTTTCGGGATCCACTTCCAGGCTGACGGCAAGGTCGATGCCGATGCCCATTTCAGTGAGCATCACGTCGAGAGCTTCTGCCTGAGGAATGGTCCGGGGGAAACCGTCCAGAATGAAACCGTTGGCACAGTCGGGCTGCTGGAACCGTTCCTTGACCAAGGCAATAACGTCTTCGTCGGAAACGAGGCCGCCGGACTGCATGACCTGTTCCACTTTTTTTCCGAGAGGAGTCTGTTCTGCAACCGCAGCCCGAAGGATGGCCCCGGTGGAGATCTGAGGAATGTTAAATTTCTCAGAGATGATCTCCGCCTGAGTCCCCTTACCGGCACCGGGAGCGCCTAAAAGAATCAATCTCATGGTCGTC
>JAFPBP010000022.1 GCA_017424085.1 Clostridia bacterium | reverse complement strand
GTGGAGGCAGGTGTCGATATCATCGACACCGCTCTGTCCCCCTTGTCCATGGGCACCTCTCAGCCCTCCACCGAGGTCATGGTCGCCGCCCTGCAGGGCACCGAGTACGATACCGGCTTGGATCTGAATGCCCTCAATCAGGCGTCCGCCATCTTCGCACCTCTCCGCGAGGCATATCTGAAGAGCGGTCTTCTCAATCCCAAGGTCATGGGCGTTGACGTGAACGGTCTTCTGTATCAGGTTCCCGGCGGAATGCTGTCCAACCTGGTTTCCCAGCTCAAGCAGATGGGGCAGGAGGACAAATATACGCAGGTTCTCGAAGAGGTTCCCCGCGTCCGCGCCGACGCAGGCTATCCTCCCCTCGTTACTCCCACCTCGCAGATCGTCGGAACCCAGGCGGTCTTCAACGTGATCTTCGGGCGTTATGAAAACGTTTCCAAGGAATTCCGCGGCTTGGTCAAGGGCGAATACGGCAAAACTCCCGTGGAGATCGACCCCGAATTCCGCAAGAAGATCCTGGGCGACGAGGAGCCCATCACCTGCCGTCCCGCAGATCTGATCGCTCCCGAGCTGGAAACCCTGCGCGAGAAGGTCAAGCAGTATGAGGAGCAGCCCGAGGACGTGCTTTCCTACGCACTCTTCGAGCAGGTTGCCACCAAGTTCTTCCAGACCCGCCAGGCTGAAAAATACGGCGTAGACTCCGCCCACGCCGATGCCGCCGCACAGGTACACCCCGTCTGAGTTTCAGTTACAAAGAAAAGTCCCATAGGAGCAATCCTATGGGACTTATTTTATGCGCTTTTTTTACAGCTCCAAGGCGTCGGTTGCGGCGCGCAGGAGGCGACGGATGGGAAGCTTCTGAGGGCACTGTTTTTCGCATTTTCCGCATTTGATGCAGTCCGAGGGAAGCGGATGATCTGCGGCGAAGGCGACGGTTTTTTCGGTCTTTTTCCCTTCCTTGTTGTACAGGTCAAACCATGCGGGAATTGGGATCTGCTTGGGACAGTCGGTGGTGCAGTAGGAGCATCCCGTGCAGTTGACGGCGATGGATTTGTTGATCTGCTCCGCACAGGCGAAAAGCATCGCGTTCTCTTCCTCGGAGAGGGGGGTAAAGTCGCTCATGAAGCGGGTGTTTTCATCAAGCTGGTCCATGTTGGACATTCCGCTGAGGACCATGATGACCCCTTCCAGGCTTGCCACGAAGCGGACCGCCCATTCTGCGGGGGTGCGGTCGGGGTTTGCGGCGTTCATCAGCGCCCGTGCCGAGTCGGGCACGTTGGCGAGCATGCCGCCCTTGATGGGCTCCATGACGATGATCTCTTTCCCGTGCTTGCGGGCAACCTCGTAGCAGAGGCGGGATTGGACCGTGGGGGATTCCCAATCCAGATAGTTCAACTGAAGCTGGACGAATTCCATTTCGGGATGCTCGGTCAGAATGCGATCCAAAACGTCTGCGGTATCGTGGAAGGAAAATCCGATGCGACGGACCTTGCCCTCGGCTTTTTTCTGCTGCACGAATTCGAAGGCTCCCAAGGCAGAAACCTTTTCGTACAGGCGGGTGTTAAGGCAGTGAAGCAGGTAATAATCGAAATAGTCTGCGCCGCATTTCTCCTGCTGCTCGCAGAAAATGCGCTCCAGATCCTCGGGCTTTTCCAGATAGGGAGAGGGAAGCTTGGTTGCCAAAAGGAATTTATCGCGGGGGATGCGGGAGGTGACTACGGTCTTGACCGCCCGTTCGCTCTCGCTGTCATGGTACATGTAAGCCGTGTCAAAGTAGGTAAAGCCCCGTTCCAAAAACAGATCGGTCATTTGGATGAATTGAGGAATGTCGATCGCTTTTTGGTCTTGAGGGTCCGTTTTGGGCAGGCGCATCAGCCCGAATCCGAGTTTTTTCATGGTGTCCGCTCCTTTCGGTTAAGAAGAGAATTTTGTTTCGCCATATTTTTTGGAGGTAAGAATTGCCGCTTTGTAAATATCGCCGCAGCCCAGCGTGATGAAAAGATCTCCGGGGCGGGCAAGCTCTCTGATCCGATCTGCAACCGCATCAAAGTCGGGAACCAGCTCTGCGTTGGGCAGGCGACGGACCACGTCTTCGGCGTAGATATTATAGTCGTCGTTCGTTTCCCTTGCCGCGTAGATGGGGGTGACCAGCACGTGATCCACCTTGGAGAGCGCGTCAACAAATTCGTTCATCATCATTTTCGTGCGGGAGAAGGTGTGGGGCTGGTGAATTGCGATGATCCGCTTGAACCCAAGATCCCGTGCGGTTTTGAAGGTCACGTTATAGGCGTCGGGATGGTGGGCGTAGTCATCTGCAACCACGGCTCCGTTGACGGTACAATGATATTCAAAGCGCCGTCCTGCGCCGTTGTAGGCGTGCAGTCCCTCGATGATCTGATCGAAGGTCAGCCCGCAGGCATAGCACGCCGCCGCCGCGGCGAGGGCGTTGTAAATGTTGTGCTGACCGGGAACCGACAGCTCCACCCGTCCGCAGTATTCGCCGTGTCCGTCGTTACGGGGGTGATAGTTCAGGTCGAAGGAGGGAAGTCCGTGCTTCAGCTCGATCTTGCTGGGACGGAAATGCCCGTGGTATCTGCCGAACAAAAGCTTTTTCCCTTCGTAGCCCTCCAGCATTTCCGCCACGTTATCGTCCTCGGCGTTGGTGACCAGCGTTCCGCCGGGCTTGATGTTGCCCAGATAATTGCGGAAGGCGTTGATGACGTTTTCTCTGGTTTTGAAATATTCCATGTGATCCTCGGCGATGTTGAGGATCACCGAGATATCAGAGCGGAAGAATCGGAAGGATTCCTTGAATTCACAGCTTTCGAATACGCAGAGATTGTCCGATTTTCCCAGTCGGTAGGAGGATTTGATCAGATTAACGTGCCCCCCGATGATGGCGGAGGGGTCCGCGTTTGCAGTGAGCAGGATCGCGGTGATCATGGACGATGTGGTGGTCTTTCCGTGCGTTCCCGCAACGCCGATGGTGGTGCGGTAGCCGTCCAGGATCTGCCCCAGAAATTCCGCTCTGCGGAATACGGGGATCTTCAATTCCTGCGCACGCATCAGCTCGGGGTTATTGGGGGAGATGGCGTCGGTCATGATCACGGCGTCGGGTGCTTCTGCATCAATGTTTTCCGCGACCTGACCGATCCGAACCGAGATCCCAAAAAAACGAAGCTTGTCAATGGTTGCGGATTCCTGCATATCCGACCCCGAAACGGTGTATCCCCGACGGAGTGCGATCTGGGCAAGACTGCTCACGGACGAGCCTCCGATGCCCATAAAATGCAGTTTTTTTGCGGTTTGGAGTACGGTTTCGATATGGGACATATTTATAAAACCTCGTTTCGTTTGAGTGATATCAGGTGCGACGGATGCCGTTGATCATTTCATCGCTGTCCCGCATGGAAGCCCAAAGGGTGATCAGGCTGAGCGCGGCAACGGGATAGGTGATCCAATTCCAGGAGAAGGGGAGGATCACAAGGCAAGAGCCCAATCCGCAGAGCAAAATGATCCCGCTCAGAACCAGACCTGCGATGCAGAGGATGCGTTCCTTCTTGTATTTTTCTTCCCGCTCCCAATATTCCAGCAGAGAGAAAAAGGTCAGACCGAGAATGGTCGCTCCCAGCATGAGGAAAACGCCTCCCAGGGTCAGAGACAGGTAATCCAATCCCGACAGGATCCAGTTCAGAATCATGCCGTCTCCGTTGAGAAAATCGCTGATGACGGAGGGGGCAAGGAATCGTGCTTCGGCAAAAAAGACCAGAAACGATACCACGGTCATGACCGAAACTGCCGTATAGGTGAACTTCATTCGACCGTTGATCTGACGCTTTTCCAGCATGAACCAAAGCAACAGATATCCGATGAAATCGGGCATCACGTCCACGATCTCGTGAATAGACTCCGCCTGATAGGTAAAGGGAAGATAAAACAGGATAAAGACAAATGCGCAGAGGATTATATTCATTCTACGTACCTCGTTATTCTTCTACGCCCATCAGTTCCAGGGCTTTTTTTGCCGCCGCCTGCTCTGCCGACTTCTTGGAGCGTCCCCGCCCCTCGGAAATGCGGTTGCTGTTCAGATACAGATGACAGACGAAGGTCTTTTCATGCTCGGGTCCGAACTGATCGGCAATGACGTAGCGAAGCAGCTCCCCACGGTTCTTTTGGATGACCTCTTGCAAGAGGGTCTTGTAATCGTGCTGGTGGAATTGCTCCTCGCCTCGGATCAGGAAGGGGAGAATGAATTTCTTCGCCTCCTCGTATCCGCCGTCCAGATAGATGGCGCCCAGAATGGCTTCGATCTCATCGCACAGAATTGAATTACGGTTTTCCGCTCCCGCATTCTTTTCCCCACGCCCCAGAAGCAGGCTTTCGCCCAACTGCAATTCGCGGGCATAGGTGGACAGGGCTTCCTCGCATACCAAAAGAGCCTTGGTCTTGGTCAGCGCCCCCTCGTCGCTTGTGCGGGTGTGGTAAAGATGGTCGGAGCAAATGAGAGAAAGCACCGAGTCTCCCAGAAATTCCAGGCGTTCGTTGCATTCCCGTGCATCCTTGTGTTCGTTCAGGTAAGAAGAGTGGGTCAATGCCCGCACGAGCAGATCCTTGTCCCGAAAGGTGTAACCGATCTTTGCCTCGGTACGGGCGATGGTTTCATGCATTTTTGCGTTCCTCGATGAGCTTGATCAGCTCTCCCACCGAAGCCTGCGCGGACATCTCCTTTTCGTCCAGGGTCAGGTCCAGCTCTTCCTCGATGGCAAAGCGAATTTCGGTAATGTCGTATTCGTCCGCATACAGTTCCTCAAAGGTCGTTGCGGGGGTGATCTCCGATTCCTCCACGTCAAAAATGTCCGCAAGGATCGGTTTTAAGAGGTTGAGAATCTGCAACATGGCGTCTCACTTTCCGGCAGGCTCTGCCTTGGGCGCGCTCAGCAGCTGAGTCATCGTTTCCACCGCTCCGGACTCCGCAAACGCCGCCGCTTGACGGATGGCGTTCTTGAACGCCTTTGCGTTGGAGCTTCCGTGCGCCTTGATGATGGGTTTGGAAATGCCCAGAAGCACCGCGCCACCCACTTCCGTGTAGTCCAGCTTTGCCTTCATCTTCTTCAGCTGGGGCTTCAGAAGAGCCGCAAGCAGGGTGGAGAACCAGTTGGACGTGAGCGATTCCTTCATGATCTTGGTCATGTAGGAGGCGGTGCCCTCCACGGATTTCAGCAGGATGTTCCCCGAGAAGCCGTCGGCAACCAGAACGTCGCAGACGCCGTCAAAGATCTGACGTCCCTCTACGTTCCCCACGAAGTTGACAGCGGGATTATCACGGAGCAGAGCGTGCGCCTGCTGATGCAGCTCGGGACCCTTGCAGTCCTCGGTGCCGTTGTTCAGAAGCCCTACACGGGGCTCTGCGGCAAAGCCGGCGTGCTTCATATATAGGGCGCCCAGCGCTCCGAATTGATCCAGATATTCGGGGGTGCAGACCTCGTTTGCACCGCTGTCAACCAGCATAAAATAACCTGTTTTGTTGGGAAGAATGGGAGCAAAAGCGGCGCGCTTCACGTTGGGAATGCGCTTGACGATCAAGGTACCTCCCGCCAGCACGGCGCCCGAGTTCCCCGCAGAGACCATAGCGTCTCCTTCTCCGTTTTTCAGAAGATCCATGGCAAGCCCCATGGAGGAGTTACGCTTTGCCTTCAGCACGCATCCCGCCTCGTCTTCCATGGTGATCACCTGCTCTGCGTGGCGCAGGGTGATGCCCTTTTCGGGGATCTGATTTTCTTCCATGGTCTTCTTCAACAGATCCTCGGGTCCCGTGACGATCACGTCGATGCCCAATTCCTCTACGGCGGCGGCGCACCCCTTCAGAATCTCGATCGGTGCGTGATCTCCGCCCATTCCGTCTACGATAACGGTCATAGTTTATACCTTCCTTTCCGGATCATCCGCAGGTTCTTCTGCGGCGTAGGGGATGTTTTGTTCCTTACAATAGTCCGCAAGCACCGCAAGGGCGCGGGCGGACAAAAGTCCTTTGCGTTCTTTCTTTTTGATGCGACCCTCCAAGGACGGAAGCAGCCCGAAGTTCACGTTCATGGGCTGGAAGTCGGTCACGTTGGGGTCGGAGACGTAATGCGCCAGCGCTCCGATGGCGGTTTCCCGCGGGAAGCAGACCGTGTCTCCGCAAACGGCGTTCAAGCCCGCAACGAAGCCCGACGAGGCGGATTCGATGTACCCCTCCACGCCCGTGATCTGCCCTGCAAAATAGAGGCTTGCCCGTTCCCGCACCCGATAGGTGGGGGTCAGAAGTTTGGGGGAATTCAAAAACGTGTTGCGGTGCATGACCCCGTAACGCACGAACTCTGCATGCTCCAAGCCGGGGATCATTCCGAAGACCCTCTTCTGCTCTCCCCAGGTCAGATGGGTCTGAAATCCCACCATATTGTAGAGCGAAGAGGCGGCGTTGTCCTTTCTCAGTTGGACCACCGCATGGGGAAGCTTTCCCGTATGGGGATTCATGAGCCCCACGGGCTTCAGCGGTCCGAACAAAAGCGTTTCGTATCCTCGGGACGCCATGACCTCCACGGGCATGCACCCTTCAAAGACCTTGTCGTTTTCAAAGCCGTGCAGGTGCGCCGTTTCGGCGGAGATCAACGCCTGATAGAAGGCGTCGTATTCCTCCTTGGTCATGGGGCAGTTGATATAGTCGGGGGTTCCCTTGTCGTAGCGGGATGCCAGATAGGCGCGGGACATATCGATGCTTTCCGCCGTGACGATGGGCGCCGCCGCATCGAAGAAGGATAGCCCCTCTCCGAAGGCTTTGACGATCTCCTGCGCCAGCCCCTCCGATGCCAACGGTCCTGCGGCGATGACGGCAGGCTCGTCGAAGTCCAGAGAGGTGATCTCCCGTTCCACCACGGTGATGTTGGGGTGGGAGCGTATCTTTTCGGTCACGTAAGAGGCAAACGCCTCCCGATCCACCGCCAGGGCACCCCCTGCGGGAACCTTGGTTGCCATTGCCGCTTCCATGATCAGAGAGCCCATGCGAAGAAGCTCTTCTTTTAACAATCCGATGGCGTTCTGAAGCCCCTCCGCCCGCAGAGAGTTGGAGCAGACCAGCTCACAAAACAGGTTGGAGGAATGGGCAGGGGAACGCTTTTCGGGCTTCATTTCGTATAACGTGACCTTCGCGCCCCGTTGTGCGCATTGCCACGCCGCTTCACACCCCGCCAGCCCTGCGCCGACGACGGTTACCGATTGGTTCATTGTTCTTCGTTCTCCGTTTTTGCGGGTTTCTTATAGGCGGTCTCGTAGCCGCAGCCCTCGGTGACGCAGACCAGGTTTCCGAAATGA
The DNA here is from genome assembly GCA_017424085.1 of Clostridia bacterium. Classification (GTDB taxonomy): domain Bacteria; phylum Bacillota; class Clostridia; order Oscillospirales; family UBA644; genus RGIG995. Next base: position 2,710 of record JAFPBP010000022.1, on the reverse strand, counting down.
CGGAACAGGGTCTTGCCGCATTTGGGGCAGGTTTCGTTGGTGGGAATATCCCAGGTGCGGAATCCGCAGGCGGCACCGCTTTCGCAGGAATAATAGGTCTTGCCCTTCTGGGTCTTGCGGACCACCAGACCCTTACCGCAGGTGGGGCAGGTCCCCGCCGCTTTCACGTAAACGGGCTTGGTGTTCTTGCATTCGGGATAGCCGGGGCAGGCAAGGAACCGCCCGAAGCGGCTGACCTTGTAGACCATCTTCCGACCGCACAGCTCGCAGATCTCGTCGCTTTCCTCTATGGGGGTTTCCACGCGACGGCGTTCGGTATTTGCCTCCGCCTTTTCCAGCGCTGCGGCAAAATCGCCGTAGAAGCTGTTCAGAACCTCCAAAGAGGTCTTGGAGCCTTCCTCCACGCTGTCCAGCTGCTTTTCCATTTCGGCGGTGAAGGCGGAGTCTACGATATTTTCAAAGTTTTCGATCATCAGATCGGTGGTGACGATTCCCAGCTGGGTGGGCTTGAGGGCTTTGCCCTCCCGCTCCACGTAATCACGCTCCAGAATGGTTCCCACAATGGGCGCCACGGTGGAGGGTCTGCCGATGCCGTTTTCCTTCAGCGCCTTGATGAGGGACGCCTCGGTGTAACGGGAGGGAGGCTGGGTGAACTTCTGCTCGGAGATCAGCTCCTTGAAGTCCAGAGCGTCGCCCTCCTTCAGATCGGGGAATGCAGAGGTTTCTTCCGACTCCTCGGAATAGCGGTACAGGCGGCTGTAGCCGTCGAAGACCTTCTTGGTATCGGAGGCACGGAAGAAATAACCGTTGGCTTCGATCTCCACGCTTCTCACGTGCTGGATCACCGCCGCCATCTGGCTTGCGGTAAAGCGCTCCCAGATCAGCTTATACAGACGGTACTGATCGTTGGTCAGGCTCTTGCGGATGGATGCGGGGGTCAGATTGATATCGGTGGGACGAATGGCTTCGTGTGCGTCCTGTGCGCCCTGAGGGGTCTTGAAGACGCGGGCAGCCTTGGGATAATACTTTTCTCCGTAGGCGTCGATGATATACGCCTTTGCCGATTCCCGAGCCTCGTCGGAGACACGCAGGGAGTCGGTTCTCATATAGGTGATCAAACCGATCAGCCCGTGCCCCGCCACGTCGATACCTTCATAGAGCGCCTGCGCCACGGACATGGTCTTCTGAGGCGCCATGTTCAGATGAACAGAGGCATCCTGAAGCAGGGAGAAGGTGGTGAAGGGAGGTGCGGGCTGCTTGAACTTTTCCTGCTCCTTCAGAGATGCAACCTTGTAGGGCTGCCCCTCCAGAGCGGTGCGGATGGCTTGGTTTTCTGCGGCAGAGGAGATGGTAACCTTCCCGTCTGCGGTGCCGTAGAAGCGGGCGGTATATTCCTTAGCGCCGTTGCGGAACGCCGCATCCAGATTCCAGTATTCCTGAGGAACGAAGGCTTCGATCTCCCGCTCGCGGTCTACGACCCAACGGGTTGCAACCGACTGAACACGACCTGCGGAAAGACCGTATTTTACCTTATGCCACAGGAAGGGGGACAGCTTGTATCCCACGATGCGGTCCAATACGCGACGGGTCTGCTGGGATGCCACCAGATCCTTGTCGATGACGCGGGGCGTTTTGATCCCTTCGGTCACCGCCTTGCGGGTCACCTCGTTGAAGGTGACGCGGTTTGCGGCGTCGGCATCCAGCTCCAAAAGCTGGGCAAGATGCCACGCAATGGCTTCTCCTTCCCGATCGGGGTCGGTTGCCAGATAGACGGATTTGCTGTTCTTCGCGGCGGTCTTCAGCTCCTTGAGCAGCGCCGCCTTTCCGTCCTTGCGGGGGATGATATATTCGGGAGTGAACCCGTTTTCGATATCTACGCCCAGACGGGATGCGGGCAGATCACGGATGTGCCCCTTGGAGGACAGTACCTCGTATTTGCTGCCCAGATATTTTTTGATGGTCTTCGCCTTGGAGGGAGACTCTACGATCAGCAAATTCTTCGTGGGCTTCGATGCCTTTTTTGCGGTGGTCTTGTGGGGGGCGGCCTTCTTCGCCGTGGTCTTTTTTGCCGTCGCTTTCTTTGCGGCGGTCTTCTTCTGCGGTTCTTCCGCGGCTGTGGTTCTCGTTGCCATTTGGTAATCTCCTTTGAGGGGTTTCTCGATTTTTATAGAAAAGCAATTATTTACGTCGGTAGATCGATCCCGGGAGGGATTCGATTGTTTTTGTCAGCTCCAGCGCCTGCAGGAGCGTGAGGGCTCGGAAGAGGGGAAGACCCGTTCGCGCGCAGATCTCGTCTGCGGTCAGGGTCTCTCCGGGGGAAAATGCCTCGTATACGGCTCGCTCCGCATCGGACAGCGACGGGGGCGCCGCTTGCTTTGGCGGCTCGGGCTCGGGCGGAGGCTTCTTTACGGTTCTCGGAACCGCCGCTTTTCGTTGCGGTTTTGCCATTCGACATTCTTCGGGTGCCTTCGGCGGGGATGCATTCTCCACGTCCGAGAGAACGATCCGCACAAAGGTCGGCTTGATCCGATCTCCGTAGCGGTGCTCGAATTCACGGCAGACGTCGGTGACGTCGGTGCAGAAGATCGCACCTTGACGGAGAAGAAGATTGGTTCCCGTATTGACCTGCTCCGTTGCGGCTGTGGGTACGGCGAACAGAGATCGGTTTTGCTCGATGGCGTAGCGTGCGGTGATCATGGATCCGCTTCTC
>JAFPBP010000203.1 GCA_017424085.1 Clostridia bacterium | reverse complement strand
TCAGGTGCTGGACGACGGACAGTTGACCGACGGACAGGGGAGAACGGTGGACTTCAAGAATACCGTGATCATCATGACCAGCAACGTGGGCGCGCGGAACATCTCCGAAAAGAAGAAGCAGCTGGGCTTTGCCCCCGCGCAGGAGGAGTTCGATCGCACCCAGGAATCCATTCGCGAAAGCGTGATGGGAGAGCTGCGTCAGACCTTCCGCCCCGAATTTCTCAACCGTATCGACGATATCATCGTCTTTACCCAGCTTCAGAAGGACGATATCAAGCAGATCGCCCGCCGCATGACCGCACAGGTGGAGGGGCGTCTGAAGGATATGGGGATCTCTTTGATCTGGACCGAGGAGGCGCTGGATCTTCTGGCAGACAAGGGCTTTGACACCGCCTACGGTGCCCGCCCCCTGCGCCGCGCCATTCAATCCATGGTGGAGGATACGCTGGCAGAAAAAATGCTGGCGGGAGACTTCGGCAAGGGTGACACGGTCACGGTCTCGGTCGCGGACGGAGCCCTTTCCTTTGAAAAGAACGCCGTCCCCGCTTCTGAATAACAAAAAAGAGCACTTGCGAAAATGGGCACGCGCGATAACGAAGGATTAACATAAGTTATTAGAGCGTGCCCATAATGAATTGCTACCTCGCAAGCGAGGAGGCATGAATTGGCTTGCGCCGTGAATTGAACTTCGTTCATAAATTGCCTTCGGCATGATAAAACATCGCAATTCAATTCATGAAAACAGAGTTTTCAAATCATGAAGCCGTTAGGCTTCAATTCATGACGCAAAGCGTCAATTCATTACGATCGGGAGAAAATTGTCTAAAGCAACGCAAAAGCACTTATGACAAACGATTTTTTCGTTATCATAAGTGCTTTTTCTAAAACTTCGTTATGGAGCTCACGCGAAATCGTAAGTGCTCTCGTTTTATTCCTCTTATTCGCCTTGGATTCCGTACGCTGCAAGCATGGCGCATCCCGTTTCGTACAGCGCCTTGACTGAGGCGTGCTTCACTGCAAGGGGTACGGCGCTGAGGGGTTTTTCGTCCTTCTGCGGTCGGAAGGTCAGATAGCCGTCCACCTCAAAGGTGAAGGGGCCCTCAAATCCGATATCGATCAGTCCCTGCATGAAATCGTCGAAATCCATGGTTCCGTCGAAGGGGGGCTTGTGCTGATCCTTTTGTCCGTTGTTGTCGTGAATGTGGACCGCCTTCAGATTCTTGCCCAGGGTGACCAATTCTTCGCGGTGGCTTAACCCCTGAATGTTGGCGTGGCCCACGTCCCAGCAGGCACCGAAGCGGGGATGATCCAATGCTTCGATCATGCGGTTCAGGTCGGCGCCCGTCATGGGGAAATATAATCCTCGGGTGTTGACCTCACAGCTGTTTTCCAAAAGCACGTTCACCCCGTATTTCTCCATGGCGGGGATCAAGGCGCGGAAGAAGGGCTTGTTCGCCTCAATATACGCCGCCTCGTCTTGGGGATAACGGAAGTCTCCCTCTCCGAAGGAGGAGTGAATTACGGCGTTTTCAATGCCCAGAATGCCGCAGGCTTCAATAGCGCGCAGGCACGCCTCCAGCCCCAGGTCCTTGCCTTCCTCTATCAGCTTGCAGGCGGGCAGATGGGCTTGCACCCAAATGAAGCCCTCCTCGTCGGAAAACTTCTTTACGGCTTGAATTGCCTCTCTCCAATCGTCCCGCATGAGGGGATGATCGGGTTGGGTGACGGCGCGATAAAAGCTGAAATCCAGATACCGAAAGCCCGTTCCTTTGTAGAATCGGGTGGCATTCACGAAATCCGTCCCAAGGTGGGGGAGGATCTCTGCGGTGGTCGTTGCGATCTTCATAATTGCTCCGTTTTATACCAATATGGTTTATTGCGCGGCTTTGCTTCTGCGATACGCCAGAGCGTACAAAACACCGATAAAGCAACCGCCTACGATATTTCCGAGGGATACGGGAATCAGATTGTTGCAGAAGGCGTTTGCCCAGGTCAGCCCCTCCGAAGCAATACCGTTTTGGGCTGCGTAAAAGAGCCCTGCGGGGAGGAAGTACATATTTGCGATGCTGTGCTCGTATCCGCACAGAACGAACATTGCGATGGGTAAGTAGAGACCTGCGATCTTTCCCCCTGCCGTTTCTGCGGCGGTGGCGACCCATACCGCAAGGCAGACGAGGATATTGCACAGAATGCCCCGCACGAACGCCTGCCCGAAGGTGAGGGTTGCCTTTGCGGTGGCGGAGGCGATGGCGGCGTCACGGAACGCCTCTGCCGAGATCCCGCCCAGCAGGGCAACGGCGGCGGCGACCAGAAGCCCGCCCAAAAAGTTTGCTACGTAGACCACGCCCCAGTTCTTCAGCATGGCAGGGAGCTTTACTTCCTTCTGCAGGACCGATACGGAGATCAGACAG
>JAFPBP010000202.1 GCA_017424085.1 Clostridia bacterium | reverse complement strand
GGAGCGCGCCGCTGACGGGAAATTCTATATTCAGCACCCCGGCATGGAGCCCGTGCATCTTCGCATGAAGGACTCCATCACCAAATACCCCTCCGACGTGGTCTCTCAGATGGTTCTGTCCAACTGTGATCTGAACCGCACACAGTATCCCATCGTCCGTCTGGAGGAGGCGCTGGATTATCTGAAGGGCAAGTGCATCATCAACCTGGATAAATTCTACATGAATCCCGAGGGCATCGCAAAGGTTGTGCGGGAGCGTGGCATGGAGGATCAGGTGCTTCTGAAGATCAACATGAAGGACGCCAGCATTGACGCTGTGGAGCAGTTTGCCCCCGATATGCCCGTCATGCCCATGGTCTGGACCGAGGACGATTGTCTGGAGCGCTTCGCCCATCGCAACATCCGCTACGTGGGCTCCGAATGCCTCTTCCACAACGAAAGCGATCCCATCGCCTCGGAGGAATACATCGAAAAAATGCACAAGGCGGGCAAGACCCTGTGGGCGAACACCATCGTTTACAACTATCAGACCGTGCTTTCCGCAGGGCACACCGACGATATCTCGGTCATGGGCGACCCCGACAACGGCTGGGGCTGGCTTGCAGATCGGGGCTTTGACATCATCCAGACCGACTGGGTCTACCATTGCTACCGCTATCTGAAGGATACGGGTCGCAAGAACTGAAAACCGAAGCGCATAAGATCCCGCAGAATTGCGGGATCTTTTTTGCCGTCGGGCGCATAAAATGCCGCCTCCGTTCATAGGATGATACAAAACGAAGCGAACTGACGGAGGCTGCGCTATGGCGACTGCAAACATTTATCAAGACATCGCCGCCCGCTCGGGCGGAGACATTTACATCGGAGTGGTTGGACCCGTTCGAACGGGGAAATCAACCTTCATCAAAAAATTCATGGAGACCTTGGTACTTCCCAACATCCCCGACCCCTACGGACGGGATCGGGCGGTGGATGAACTGCCCCAGAGCGCCGCGGGACGGACCATCATGACCACCGAGCCCAAATTCGTCCCCAACGAGGCGGTGAAGATCGATCTGCAGGACAACGCATCCTTCCGCGTGCGCCTCATCGATTGCGTGGGGTATATCGTTCCCGACGCCTTGGGCTACATCGAAAACGATCAGCCCCGCATGGTGCGGACGCCCTGGTTCGAGGAGCCCGTTCCCTTCAACATGGCGGCAGAGGTGGGAACGCAGAAGGTCATTCGGGAGCATTCCACCATCGGACTTGTGATCACCACCGACGGCACCATCGGAGAGATCCCCCGCGAAAAATACGTGGAGGCGGAGGAGCGGGTGATCGGGGAGCTGAAGGAGATCAACAAGCCCTTCGTGGTGCTGGTCAATACCGCAAATCCCCGCGCCGCCGAGACAATTCAACTGTGCGAATCGCTAAAAGAAGCCTACGGTGTTCCCGTTCTGCCCGTAGATTGCATGAATCTCACCGAAAAGACCGTCCGCAAGATTTTGGAACACATCCTTTTTGAATTCCCCATCCGCAAGATCTGCATCAAAATGCCCCCGTGGATCGGATTTCTCGAAGAGGATCACCCCGTCCGAAAGAGCGTGCTGGAGGATCTGCTCCGCCATGCCGAGCCCCTGAAAAAAATTCGGGACGCCGATCGGCTGGTGGAGGGACTGCGGGGAAATCAGTATATCACCGATTCGGATCTGGACGGGATGGATCTGGGGTGCGGAAAAATTGCCATTCACGCAACCCTTCCCCAGGAATTGTTCTACGGGATCCTCAGCGAGACCACGGGGTTCCACGTGGAAAACGAGGGGGATCTGATGGCGGTCCTGTCGGAGCTTGCCCATTCCAAGCATCAGTTCGATAAATTCGCCGACGCCTTCGCCGATGCAAATCTGAAGGGCTACGGCATCGTCACCCCCTCCATCGGAGAGCTGGCGCTGGAGGAGCCCGAGATCACAAAGCAAGGCGGAAAGTACGGCGTCCGCCTGAGAGCGTCTGCCCCCTCCTACCACATTGTCAAAGCCACCATCGAAACCGAGGTTGCACCTCTGGTGGGCAGCGAAAAGCAATCGGAGGAGCTGGTCCGATATCTGCTCAACGAATTTGAATC
>JAFPBP010000201.1 GCA_017424085.1 Clostridia bacterium | reverse complement strand
GTCTTCCTCGTTGGTTTCCCACCAGAAGACGGGGGCACCCTTCCAGCCGGGACGGGAGATTCTCCGCTCCGCCTCGGGGATCTGATCGTGACAGCAGGGGCGGACAGCGTAGGATCCGTTCTTGGTGTAATAGATCTCATCCAGCTGATCGCAGTATCCGTGGAAGGCTTCGGTGAGATTGAAGTTGCTTCTCAGAAGCTCTCCGTCAATCTTTGCCCGCAGGTAGATCATCTTCCACTTTATGTTGTCCCGTTCTTCTGCGGTCATTCCTTGATTCAGCGCCTCCGCCAGAGATTCCGCTTCCTCGATGCGGCTTGTGTTCCAGGGAGTGACGGTCTTCTTCGCCGTCTGGAATCCAAAGGAATCACGGGTGTGTGCCGTTTCCAGCGCACGGATCAGCCGAAGCCCGTCGTCCAGCGATTCCTCGGGCAGGTGACATTCGTAACGCAGATATTCGCGAATGGTCTCGTCGGGATCCTTCCCTTCACGGAAGAGACGGAGGGTGATGGCTTTGTTCATGTCCTCGTAGATCCCCTCGGAATAGGGCATGCCTCCCGAGATCTTTTTCCCTGCGTCGTTCCATTGCTCCATGATGTGTCCGGGCATGGGGTTGGCTCCGTAGCCGCCCCAGGGGCACATACCGTACATGCTGAATTCGTTGAAGGAAACCACGGGCAACGGCTGGGGGTGATCCAGCACGTAGCGGGGATATTCTGCGGGGAAGTCCGCCATGATCATATCCGCAAAGTCGATCTCGCCCCGATCAAACGCCGCGTAGAGATCGTCCCATTCCGTGTTGTCCTTGTAGAAAACGCCGAAATACCAGGTGGAAAGAATGATCTTTGCCTCGGGCAGACGGGAGCGGATCAGGTTTGCCTCCGCCCGTGCCGCCTTCAGAAAGCCACGGCTTCCCCAAGGAGCGCAATCCTTACAGGTGCATCCGCCCTGATCGTAGGGCCAGACGGTGAAATAGTCGGGCTTGACCTCGGCGAATACGTCCAGCATGGCGGAACGGTTCTTCAGAATCAGGTCCATGCCCTCTTCGGTGGCAGGACAGATCTCCGTGTTGTAAAACCCAATGGGGTTCCGGATGTATCCGTTCTGAACGGCGTTGGTCGCCTTCAGATGTGCGGGCGTAGTGGAAAATCCTTCGTTGGCAAGGGTGGTGCAGATGAGCTTCAAGCCCAGACTGCGGGCGTGTCCCTGCAACGCCAGCAGGCGTTCGGTCATTTTGATGGCTTCGGGATCGTCAACGCCCGTATAGTGATGCAGGTCAAACCAGACCCCCAGAGCCTCCAATCCCCACAGCGCCAGATCTTCTACGTAGACCTTCAGCTCTTCCAGGGGCGCCGCATGGTAGTAGTTGTGGAAATGAGTTGCAAAATACATGGCGCACAGCTCTTTTTCGGTCTCGAATACACCAACCTGCGGTGCGGGACGGAAGGTTCCTCCCGCGGGAGCGCTACGCAGGATCCGCCCTGCCATGTCCCAAAGATTTGTGGCTTCCTCCCCCGACGCGGCATATCCGTTCTCGGTCTTTCGGATCGCTCCGCATCTGCGTCCCTCCCCGTAGGAGAAGGTCAGATCTGCAGGCTCTTCAAAGCGAACCTCTGTGTCCCAGCGCGCTTCAATGCGGTTCTTCAGCACGCGGGCAAGCTCCTTGCAGGGTCCGTCTGTGGTTGTAAATGTAATTCTGTATACGTTCATGGAAAACTCTCGCTTTCTTCTTTGATCAGTATTTTTCGGTCCACCAGAGAACCTTCTCCGGCTTCCAGTCTCCTCGGGTGATGCGCTGTTCCACTACGGGAATCTGCTCCTTGCGGTAGGGACGGATCTGTCGAATTGAGTCCCTGGAGTAGTACAGGTCGTCTAACTTCGCACAATATTCGTGGAATTCTTCCGAAAATCCGAAATTGTGACGAATTAGTTCTCCGTCGATCTTTGCCCTTAGGTACAGAACCTGCCAGCGGGGATTTTCCCTCGCATCAGGGGAAAGACTCTCGTGGAGCTTCTCTGCCAGAGCCTCTGCCTCCTCGATCCGTTCGGTGTGCCAGGGCGTTACCGTATGCTCTGCGGTCTGGAACCCGAAGGAATCTCTGCAATGAGAGTCCTCCAACGCACGAATGAATTCCACCGCATCGTCCAACAGATCCTCCGAAACGCGGCATTCATAACGGAAGTATTCCCGCACCGTGTCGTAGGGGTCCCGTCCCTCGCGGAACAGCTGCAGACAGATTGCTTTGTTCATGTCTTCGTAGATTCCTTCGGAATAGGGGAAGCCTCCGCTGACCACGCCGTCGGTCTCGTCCCATTTCTTTTGAATATGGGCAGGCATGGGGTTTGCACCGTAGCCTCCCCAGGGGAGCATTCCGTACATGCTGATCTCCGGGAAGGTGATCACGGGGCAGGGACGGGGATTGTTCAGCACGTGAGCGGGATATTCGGCGGGGAAGTCCGCCTTCATGCAATCCACGAAGTCCAATTCTCCCCGATCAAACGCCGCGTAAAGCTCCTTCCATTCCGTATCGTCCTTGTAGAACACTCCGAAATACCAGGTTCCGAGCATGATCTTGGCGTTCGGCATATATTCACGGATAACCTTCGCTTCTTCCTTGACGGTTCGCAGGTATCCGTTGCTTCCCCAGGGCGCACAGTCCTTGCAGGTGCAACCGCCCTGGTCGTAGCATCCCGTACTGATGAAATCGGGCTTGTATTTTGCAAACACGTCCAGCATTTCACGGCGGTTTTTCAGGATCAGCGCCATGCCCTCCTCGGTGGAGGGGCACACCTCCGTGTGATAATACCCCACGGGCTTGCGCACGTATCCGTTCTGCACCTCGTTGGTCCCCTTCAGATGCTCCGGGGTGGTGGAGAAACCCTCGTTTGCCATGGTTCCCATGCCGATCTTCAAGCCGATCCTGCGTACGTGCTCCTGAATGGAGAGCAGGCGAGTGATCATATCCTTTGCCTTGGGGTCGTCCATGCCCGTGTAGTGATGCAGGTCAAACCACATGGTCAGATATTCCATTCCCCAAAGGGCAAGATCCTCAATGTAGGTGCGGAGCTCCTCCATGGGTGCCGCGCAGTAATAGTTGTTGAAGTGGGTCGCAAAGTACATCCCGCACATGAGAAAGCGCGTTTTGTATACGCCCTCCTTGGGGTTCGGACGGAATTCTCCTCCCGTGGGAACGCTGCGAAGGACCTTTCCCGCCAGATTCCACAGATCGTGGGTCTCTGTTCCGAGAAGCAGATATCCGTCTTCGGCTTTTTTGATTTCCCCCAGGCGGTCTCCCTCGCAATAGGTAAGGGTCAGATCGGCGGGCTTATCAAAGCGAACCTCTGTGTCCCAGCGCGCTTCAATGCGGTTCTTCAGCACGCGGGCAAGCTCCCCCGATGGTCCGTCATTTCGATCGTACTCGATGCGATATACGTTCATTTGCGACACCTCCTACATATTACTAAGTCAATTATAACAGAAAAACACTTTCTTGTCAATTCTTTTTCCTGCATGTCAAAATTTTTTTGCAGGGAAGAGGAGGTTTTGGAATAAGATCTAAAATGTCAAATTTTTGTCACCTTTACCCCCTTGCTTTTTCTCTTCATTTGTGCTATAATATTTAGGCGTTAAAAAAAACGCTGGTGTGGCTCAATGGCAGAGCAGCTGATTTGTAATCAGCAGGTTGTTGGTTCGACTCCGATCACCAGCTCCATATCTATGGGGGATTTCCCGAGCGGCCAAAGGGGGCAGACTGTAAATCTGTTGTCACTGACTTCGGTGGTCCGAATCCACCATCCCCCACCAACAAAAACAGAACATTTGTCTACCGACAAATGTTCTGTTTTTGTTTATC
>JAFPBP010000200.1 GCA_017424085.1 Clostridia bacterium | reverse complement strand
GGATCGGGCATGAGCAGAGGTCCGTCGGTGCGGTTCCAGGCGCAATGCCCCGGGAAGCCGAAGCGCACGTAGGTGTCCGCAAGGCTCTTCACGTAGGTCTGGGTGCTGAGATGGGACAGCCCCGTATCGAAGTTTTCCTCCCGTCCGTCTTCCAGAAGCCAATCCAGATCGAAAATGACCACGCGGCGGGACACGGTGTGCTGACCAAAATAGACCATGATCTTATTGTAGGGCAGTTCCAAAATCTGGGATTGATGGATGGATTTATCCCGCGAGGAAGCCTTGCCTCCCGCAATGCGGAAATCGGGCTCGTTTCGGATGGGATTGAGAAGCACCTCGCGGAAGCCCTCCCAGATCTTGCCGTCGCAGGTGATGGCGGCGTGGGCGGCGTCACGGTTGGTGAAGGCGTCCTCGCCCTTGCCCGAGCGGCAGTATTCACGGGTCTCGGGCTGGAGGTTATGGTTGAATTCGGGGAAGGGGGTGGTGTTGCACCAGGTGCAAAGGACCCGTCCGTCGGAGAGGCGGTAAATATGGGGCGTGGTGATGGTGGAATAGAACACGGAGGGCTCGCATTCGGTCCAGGTTTCCCCGTCATCGGAGGAATAGGACACGTAGAACCGATCCCACGCATTCCGAAGAAGCATCATCAGCCGTCCGTCGGGCAGCTCCACGATGGAAGGCTCGCTTCCGCACTCCAGCCAGCGCACGTCGCGGTCGGGCCACGTGACCTCGTAGCGGGGAGGAATGGGAAGGATGACGGTGGTCCAGGTCTCGCCGTTATCGTCGGAATAGAGAACGGTGGGAGGATTGCCCAGCTCGGCGATCTGCCCCGCCACCAGACAACGGTTGCGATGGGTCAGAAAGATGGGCTGGAACATGCAGTTCAAGGGGCGCTCGGTGATCTTGTGATACCGTGCTCCGTCTCCGTCGTCCAGATAGACCATGTTCCCCCGCACGGTGATCCAGCGGCCCGTGTAGGGGCTCTGCACCGCCGCACCCATCAGATCGTCGGGGGATTTGTATTTCAGCTTCCAGCTCATGCCGCAGTCACGGGAGGACAGATAGGCGGCAACCCCCTTATCGTCCACGCTCTTTTTGTCCAGACTGCCGTAGCACCGCAGCTCCCCGTCCGCCATCACTCTCAGCTCGCGGCGGGCGTCTGCCAAGGGAGTGCAGACCGTGACCGGCTCGTAGATCGACAAAAACTGCCGCTTGGCATCGGGGTCGGACTCCAGAATCTCCTTCATGGCGTCCAGATAGGGATACATGTTCATGAGAAATTCCTCCATTTATCGTCCCGCAAAGAGGGAACGGAATTGGCTCAGGCGATAGACCGTGAGCAGATCGTTGTCGTGATAGTTATCGGCGTTTTCCCCCGCCTCCCGCACGGCGAAAACCAGATCGTCTCCGTCAAAGCAGAAGGAAACGTACTGAAATCCCCGCATGCACATGGAAACGTAGGGGTTGGACATGGACCGATCCACCAAGAGATTTTCCACCACCGTCCATTCGTCCAGATCCTTGGACACCGCCAGCGCCAGAACGTTTCGCTGGTAGGGGCGGATCTCGGTGGTCTTGATATTGATCAGCGAGATATAATACCCGCTCACCGCATCGTATTCCACGTGGAACAGATCTCCGCCCGTGGGCAGGGAGATGTGCGAAAGGGGATCGTTTTTCTCGTAGGATTGGGTCTTCCCGTCGGGGGAGACGGCAAAGGAAACGGCACCGCCGTAATAGGGGAAGCAGTCGATGCGAAGGACGTTTCGGATGCTTCCGTCCGCCATCTTCACAAGACACCCCTCCTGAATGTAGGTCTTATCGGTGTAGAATTCGTCCACCTGCCCCATGAGATCGGAGATCTCGTAGCTGTAATGGGAAGAGACCGTCCAGCTCTTGGGATCCAAAAGGTCTGCGGTCTCGGGAGCGGACACGGTATAGGTGCGCTTATCCTCGGTCCAGTCGGAGGTCTTATATCCCTCGAACGCCTTATAGATCCGTCCGTTGGCGCGGACCACGGCGGACGGCGCGCAATATTTGTTGGCAACGCCGTAGGGCACGGTGGTGACGGAAGACCAGGTCACGCCGCCGTCGGTGCTTTTGGCAACGCCGATCTCGGTGGTCTCCTTGCCCGTCATGCCCAAGAGATACAACGCCCCGTTCAGCTCAAAGAGGCTGGCGCCCGCCATGGGAGAAAGGACGCTGAGGCGGGTGAAGGTGGCGCCGTTATCGTCGCTTCGGAAGACGTAGGTGGACCGCTTGTGGTTATCCATGGTCAGATAGAAGGACGAGCCGATCTTGACGATGTAGGGAGAGAAGCAATGTCGGATGGTGGTGTCCTTCTTGTTGTCGGCGACCACCACGCGGGTGGATTCGACGTCGGTGGTGGGAAGATCGTAGGAAAATTCGGTCATGAGCCGAAAAAGTCGCTTGGTAAAGGCGCCGTCCTCAGAAGACCAGACCACCTTCTCCGAGATCACCGCAACCCCGTCCTGCAGGCAAAGCTTTTTGCCCGAGGCGGCACAGCAGGCGGTCAGCTCGTAAACTCCATCCACGGGCGGCACCGATTTGAGAGCATCCCCGAATACCGTCTCGGCGAAGGCGGCGGGAAGATACCATTTGCCGTCCTTTTCGGTGACGGTAAGGGTGGGGTTCTTGGGATCCAGCGGGTGCATCGCCCCGTCGCGGCAATAGAGAGCACTCCCTGCGGCGATGGCATAGTCCCCCCGAAGCTTGGTAACGATCCGATCCAGCAGCGCCTGATCCACCACGGGGGAATTGGTATCCACAGCGCCGTT
>JAFPBP010000199.1 GCA_017424085.1 Clostridia bacterium | reverse complement strand
TCCTGGCTTTTGTCCGACTTAAACAAGGAATATCTGGATCCGAACACGGGCATTCGCCGCTTTGCAGACCTTTTTGACGTTGTCCGCACCGACCCCGACGAAAAGGGGAACGACGTCTGGCGCGTATTCGGAAAATATTACGAAGGAACCACCGAGGGATTCCCTGCAGAGACTTCCCTGCAACGGGCATACATCAAAATGCTCAACGATGGAAAATTTCCCGGCTGGGGGTTGGGCTATATCTTCGTAAAGGACGGAGAAATTCTCCGCTGAACAATCAAACACAAGGAGACCTGCCGATGAAATTCGTCGGCAGGTCTTACGTTTTTCTTAAGTTTTTTTTAATTCCATTGACAAAATCCGACACGTGTGATATAGTATCGTTATCATATCAACGGGAGGAGCTCCACGTGAATCAATTTATCGTCGCTCTTGATAATTTTTTCTCGGCTACCGCATGGGAAATGATACCGCCCAAGGCTTACGGGCCGTTTCATCTGACCTTTACCTTCGTCGGTCTTTTGCTTTGCATTTTTCTCGCATACAAATTGCGGAATCTTTCGGAGAAGGGAAATAAAATATTGTTGATCTCCGTCGGAGCATTTCTGATTCTGACCGAAATTTACAAGCAGCTTTTCTATTTCTTCCACATCGGAGATCAGTCCTATCAATGGTGGATCTTTCCGTTCCAGCTTTGCAGCGTGCCCATGTATCTCTGCATTCTTGCCCCTCTGATCAAAAATGAAAAAGTCAAGCAGGGAATGTACGGATTTATGACCACCTTCAACCTGCTGGGAGGGCTGATGGCATTCATCGAGCCCTCGGGTATCGTGCATTCCTACTGGACGCTCACCCTCCACGCATTTCTTTGGCACATGAGCCTGATTTTCATCGGTTTTTACCTGATCGCATCGGGGCGCGGGGCCAAAACAATGAAGGATTATCGTGCGGCGGCAATTACGTTTCTCGTCTTATGCGTCGTTGCATTTCTTATCAATCTGATCTTCCGAGACGTTTCCGACGGCAGCATCAATATGTTCTTCGTAGGGCCCTCCGATTCGTCCCTCGTGGTATTCAAGCAAATCTCTCAAGCCTGCGGATGGTACGTCAGCACTCTTCTGTACATACCGACGGTATGTCTCGGCGCATTGATCATATTCGCTCCCGTCTATTATTACAGCAAGAAGAAAGCAGCGCTCAGAAAATAATCGCAAAAACACGAAAAACCTCTCGGATCACTCCGAGAGGTTTTATCATATGGAGAACGATAGCAGAATCAGTATGCAACACCCTGAGCCAGCATTGCGTCGCAGACCTTCAGGAAGCCCGCAATGTTAGCGCCTGCCACAAGGTCGTCACCCAGACCGTAGTCGTTGGCAGCCTTGATGGAGTTCTTGAAGATGTTCGCCATGATGGTGTACAGCTTCTGATCGACCTCTTCGGCAGACCAGCTATAGCGCATGGAGTTCTGAGACATTTCCAGACCGGAAACCGCAACGCCGCCGGCGTTAACTGCCTTGGAGGGAGCGACGATCACGCCATTCTCCTTCAGATACGCAACAGCCTCGTTGGTGGTGGGCATATTGGAAACCTCAACGTAATACTTCACGCCGTTGGCAACGATCGCTTTCGCCTCTTCCATGCCGACCTCGTTCTGAGTGGCACAGGGCATGAGGATGTCTGCCTTAACGCCCCAAGGCTTCTTGCCGGGGAAGAATTCAACGCCGAACTTATCCGCATAATCCTGAACGCGGTTGCGGCAGGAGGCGCGCATTTCGAGCATGTAGTTGATCTTCTCTTCGGTAGCAACACCATCGGGATCGTATACGTAACCGTCGGGACCGGAAATGGTCACGACCTTGCCGCCCAGCTCGTTGATCTTCTTGACGGTACCCCAAGCAACGTTACCGAAACCGGAGATGGCAAAGGTCTTACCCTTGATCTCATCCTTAAAGTACTTAAGCAGTTCAACGGTGTAATAAACGGCACCGTAGCCGGTTGCCTCGGGACGGATCAGAGAGCCGCCGTAGGGAATGCCCTTACCGGTCAGAACGCCGGTGAATTCGTTGCGCAGTCTCTTGTACTGACCGTACATGTAACCAACCTCACGGGCACCCACACCGATATCCCCTGCGGGAACGTCGGTATCAGCACCGATGTGCTTGGAAAGCTCGGTCATAAAGCTCTGGCAGAAGCGCATGACTTCGCCGTCGGACTTGCCCTGAGGATCGAAGTCGGAGCCGCCCTTACCGCCGCCCATGGGAAGGCTGGTCAGGGAGTTTTTGAAAGTCTGCTCAAAACCGAGGAACTTAATGACGGAAAGGTTAACGGTGGGGTGGAACCGCAGACCGCCCTTGTAGGGACCGATTGCGGAGTTGAACTGAACGCGATAACCGCGATTCACCTGAACCTTACCGTTATCGTCAACCCAGGAAACGCGGAAGGTGATAATGCGTTCAGGCTCTACCATACGTTCGATAATACCGTATTTTTCGATTTCGGGACGCTTGGCAACAACAGGCTCTATGGATTCAAGAACTTCACGGACCGTCTGCAAAAACTCAGGCTGGTCGGGATCACGCTTTGCTACGCGATCATAAACTTCGGAAAGATACTTGCTTTGAAAGCTCATGGTTTATACCTCCATAATTTAGATACATACATTTTATACGATTTCAAAGCAAAAATCAAGTGTTTATGAAAAAATATACAAAATGTTACGATTTTTGACAGGATCAAAAAAAGGCCGACTCCGTTTTTCGAACAAATTGATAAAAATGTGAAACGCAATCCCAAACAAAAAGTAAAATCTATTGCTTTTCTATGTCGATTGTAGTATAATAGTGCATATATATTTAACCGTTATTTACGCGGATTGAGATAAACGGAGGTACAACACCATGGCAGATGCTCAGGAAAACAGAAAGAAAGCCCTTGAAACGGCACTCAGCCAGATCGAAAAAACGTACGGAAAGGGTTCGGTTATGACCTTGGGTCAGAATGCAACCATGAACGTGGAAAGCATTTCCACCGGCTCCTTCGGTCTGGATATGGCGCTGGGTGTGGGCGGACTTCCCAAGGGAAGAATTACCGAAATCTACGGACCCGAAAGCTCGGGTAAAACCACCGTTGCCCTGCACACCATCGCAGAATGTCAGAAGAAGGGCGGCACCGCAGCATTCATCGACGCCGAGCACGCTCTGGATCCCGTATACGCGGAAGAGCTGGGTGTTGACGTAGATTCTCTCCTGGTCTCCCAACCCGACAACGGCGAGCAGGCTCTTGAGATTACCGAAACCCTGGTGCGCTCGGGCGCCGTTGACATTGTGGTCGTGGACTCGGTTGCAGCCCTCGTTCCCAAAGCCGAAATCGAAGGCGATATGGGC
>JAFPBP010000021.1 GCA_017424085.1 Clostridia bacterium | reverse complement strand
GTGGAACTTGTGATGGAAGAGGAACATTGGACGGAGCCCCACGGCTTCCCAAAATCCCGCAGTTATCCTCCCGTGAAGATCTGTCTGAACGGCCGCAAGGTCTTCGCCAAGGGGTCCAATTTCGTTTCCCCCGACATCTTTTCCGGCACCTGGAATCGGGATACCTATCTCCCCCTTGTCTCCCTTGCCAAAGAGGGCAATATGAATATTTTCCGTATGTGGGGCGGCTCCGGGGTGCAGAAGGACGTATTCTTCGATCTCTGTGACGAATACGGAATTATGGTCTGGCAGGAATTCCCCCTTGCTTGCAACGATTACGTCAACGATGCCCATTATCTTGCGATTCTGGAGCAGGAAGCCACCGCCATCGTCCGCAATCTGCGTCAGCATTGCTCCCTGGTTCTCTGGTGCGGGGGCAACGAACTTTTCAACGGTTGGTCGAAGATGACCGATCAGTCCCACGCCCTTCGGCTTCTGAACAAGATTTGCTACGACAACGATCGGAACACTCCCTTCCTTGCCACCTCTCCCTTGGCGGGGATGGCTCACGGCTGCTACCTCTTCTCCTACAACGGACAGGAGGTCTATGAGCTGTTCAACAAATCCCATTATACCGCCTATACGGAATTCGGCGTTCCCTCTCTGCCTCCCGCAGAGTATCTGAAGACCTTCATTCCCGAAGATCAGCTCTTCCCCCCGGAAGAGGGCGGCGTGTGGGAACTCCATCACGCGTTCCATTCCTGGTGCTTCCGCGATACCTGGATCGGCATCGATACGATGGAGAAATATTTCGGCAAGATTACCTCCTTGGAGGATCTGGTGCGCTACGGCGAATGGCTCCAGAGCGAGGGCTACAAGGCCATCTTCGAAGAAGCGAGACGGCAGAAGCCCTATTGCTCCATGGCCATCAACTGGTGCTACAACGAGCCTTGGAAGACGGCGGCCAACAATTCCCTTCTCTGTTATCCCGCAATCCCCAAAGCGGCCTATTTCGCCGTGGCGAATTCGTTGAAGCCCACCGTTCCCTCCGCCCGTCTGCAGAAATTCTCTTACAAGAGCGGGGAGACCTTCTCTGCGGAGATCTGGCTTCTCAACGACAGCCCGAACGCCGTGGAAGAGGACGAAATCAGCGTTTCTCTGGAGATCGGCGGCAACGTCATCGATCTTCTCACCTGGAAGAACGGCCCCTGCGGCGCGGACACCAATCTGCGGGGACATATCGTTCAGTGCCTTCTGCCCAAGATCAACGGGGTGGAATGCTTCACCCTCCGTCTGCGGTCGGAGAAATACGGCGAGAATTCCTATTGCCTGCATTACGTCTACAGGAAGAACGCTCCCGTGCCCGAAATCCCCGTTCTGAATATGTAACGAAATCCAAAATAAAAAAACTGTGTCAGGAGACTTTATCATGAAAGAATATTACAATATCACCGTTGCGGGTGTGAATCGGGATCTGCCCATCTGCCGTCTGAACGAGAACCTTTGCATTGCCGGCTTCGTCATCTTCGGCGACGTGGAAATGACCCGTGCCTGTGCCGCCGCACTGCTGGAGAAGGCGCCCGACTTCGATCTGATCGTCACCGCCGAATCCAAGGGCATTCCCCTTGCCCACGAAATGGTTGCGCAGGCGGGAAGAAGCAAATACATCCTTGCCCGCAAGGCCCCCAAGCTTTATATGAAGGATCCCGTGGGCGTGGAGGTGAAATCCATCACCACCGCCGCCCGGCAGATGCTCTATCTTGACCGTCCCGATATGGAGGAGATGATGGGCAAGCGTATCCTGATCGTGGACGACGTGATCTCCACCGGCGAATCGCTGGCTTCCCTGGAAACTCTGGTCAACAAGGCCGGCGGCAACATCGTGGGCAAAATGGCCATTCTTGCGGAAGGCGACGCCAAGGATCGGGACGACTTGATCTATCTGGAATATCTCCCCCTCTTCGATTCCGAGGGCAATCCTCTGGCCTACTGATTTTTTCGCCTTCGGGGCGGTATCCCGTGGGCAAAAAACCGAAACCCTGTATCAATAAGGAGGTACCCGAATGGGGACCATACTGCAGGCCGACGGGCTTGTGAAAACCTTCTCCACCCGCACCCTTTTCCGAGGGGTTTCCTTCAAGGTCAATGAAGGGGACCGTATCGGCATCATCGGTGTGAACGGGGCGGGGAAGACCACTCTTTTCCGTATGCTTACGGGGAAAGAGGAATACGACGGCGGCTATCTGACCAAGGAAAAGGGGCTGACCGTCGCCTATATGGAACAGTATTCCGAATTTCTTTCGGGGCAGACCGCCTACGAAGAGGTTCTGGGACAGTTCTCCCATCTGATGGAGAAGGAGGCGGAGCTGGAGCAGGTCAACGCTCTTCTGGAGACCTCCCAGGAGGCTTCTCTCATCCGGCGTCAGCAGACCCTTCTGGAGTCCTTCGAGCGGGAGGGCGGGCTGACCTTTCGGGGGCGTGTCCGTTCCACCCTTCTCGGGCTTGGATTGAGCGAAACCGAAATTTCCCTGCCCATGACCGCC
>JAFPBP010000198.1 GCA_017424085.1 Clostridia bacterium | reverse complement strand
GGATGGGTCCGTTTCCGAAGGTGAGATAATAGATCTCCTGTCCGCTCACGCTTCGCCCGATGACTCCCGATTGCAGGAAGGGGTAGCGTGCCTTCAAGCCTTCGATGTTGCGGCGCAGGGTCTTGGAGGTGTAGGGAATGTTGGTCAGCACCACCGAATCCCGCAGGGGGATCGTCACCCGCTGTCCGATCTGCAGACGGGTGGGTTCCAGATCGGGATTCGCCGTCTGAATGGCGCTGACCGAGGTGTTGTACCGTTGCGCCAGAGTGAAAAAGGTATCTCCCTCGCGGATCACGTGGGTCACGTATCCCATAAGATAGGGGTTCAGCGCCCTCCACGTACGGGGACCCACCACCCCGTCGGGGGACAGTCCCGCCGACCTCTGAAAACGGATCACCGCAGTTTCGGTGCGGGAGCCGAAGACTCCGTCCACCGTACCTGCGTTGAACCCGAGGCGGTTGAGAATTGCCTGCAAAAGCGCCACGTCGGGTCCTTTGGAATTGCGTCGTATGGTATCCATATGGATTTCCTCCTCAAAAAAATCGGTCTCACACCAAGGTATGAGACCGATTTCGGTTCTATTCGGTTTTGCGATCAGTCGTCCCGCTCCTTTTCGGATTTCAGAACCGTACCGTCGAAGGAAATTTCGTAATCGTATTCCAGACCGTTCGCCTTGAATTCCACGTCGTAGTGGTCCACGCGATCGTCGGTATCCGTTTCGCATTCCAGTCCACGGGCATCGGCGGCGGACACGCCTGCGTGTGCAAGAGCGATCTCCTTGGCGCGGTCTGCGGTGATGGTTGCGGGGGCCCCTGTGGTCTTCGTTTCGGTGGCCTTCGATTCGGTCACGGCGGGCTCGGTCTTCGCCGATACAGTTTGGGTGGAGGAGGTGCGTGCGGCGTCATCGTCCCGTTCACTGTCGTATTCCAGAATCTTTCCGCTGACAGCGTGGATCTCGTATTCGTATTCCACGCCGTCTGCCTTGAATTCCACGTCGTAGGTTACGACTCCGTCGTCCCGATCCCGTTCTACCTTCAGACCGTAGACCTTGTCAGCGGTGACGCCCGCATGGTTGAAGGCGATCTGCTTGACCTGCTCTGCGGTCAACTCGGTTGCGGCGGGGGGATTGGAGGTTCCGCTCTGGGAATCGGAGGACGTTCCCTGATTCGGAGTGGTTTGGGTTCCGGATTGGTTGTCGGAGGGGCGCTTGTCGTCGTCCCGCTCCTTTTCCACGTGAAGGATCTCTCCCGTGGTGGCGTTGATGTCGTATTCGTATTCGTATCCGTCGTAGGTGAATTCCACCTCGTAGATGATGATTCCCTTTTCGCTGTCCAGATCGGTTTTGGCGTTAAGGGTGGTGCCTGCGGGAACTGCCGCGTGGGTGAAGGCAATTTCCTTCGCCTTGTCAAAGCCAATATACGCCTTTTCGCTGGCGGTGCCCGAGGACTGAGTGTTTTCGGGAGCGGCGTGCCCCGATTCGACGAGAAGGTTCAGATCGTTGATGGAAAGCCCCACCAGATCCTCGAAGGTGTAGGTGGTGTTCTGAGCGACCAGCTGATTGATGAGCTTGGCTTTCCCAAGGGAGATGTTGTGCGCCTTGGCAACGGCGGAAAGCTCGTCGGTCTTGGTAACGGTCTGGCAGAGAATGGCGCCGTTGAAGGTTTCGGTCTGAAGCAGGGTCTCGATCTCTCGGGTCAGCTTTTCCTGCAGATTCTTTGCCCGATCGGAGTTGTTATCGTCTACGCTGATGAGAATGGAGTTTGCAAGCTCGGTGATATATCCGTTTCGGAGCATGGAGCCGATCAGCGCGTTGATCGCCACGTCCAGGGAGCTTCCTTCAAAATTCATATCGCCCAGGATGATGCGGGCGTCTTCGTTGAGGGCATGGATCTCCTTGACCTTTTCGTTGCGGTTCAGAAGGATTTCCACGCTGGGGTTCACGTCCAGAGAGACGGTGGTGGTCACGGCGTTGCTCCAGCCGTAGCCGATGGAGGTGAAGGCGATGCCCAACAGCAGCAGGAACGCCGCCGCCACGCTGATCATCCGCAGGTAGGGATTCTTCCGCGTGGGAAGGACTACGGTCTTCGCGGCTCTGGGGGTGCAATGCTCCACGACCTGGTCAAAAACGTCGGGTGTAACCTTTTCAAAGGATGTTTTCACGGTTTGATTGATGTTCTTTTCGTTCATTCGTCGGTCTCCTTTCCGAGTAATTGTTCTAATTTCTTGATCGCCCGCCGATATTTGGACAGGACGGTGGAGAGGGGGAGGCTGAGCAATTCCGAGATCTGTCGGTGCTTCAGATCCGAGACGGCGTGGAGCAGAACGATCTGCCGCTCTTGGTCGCTCAGGGTCTTCAGCCCCTCCGAAAGGACGATTCGTTCCTCCCGGTTCAGATCCTCGCGGGGCTCTATGTGCAGATCCCACTCCTCGGGGGCGATTTCCGCAGTTTTCTGTTTCTCTCTCAGATGGGAGTAGCAGAGGTTCCGCGTAATGGTGAGGATCCACGCCATGGGCTTTCCCATGGGGGTATATGTGGGTGCGGTGTCGTAAACTTTCAAAAATGTATCGTGCAGAATGTCCTGGGCGTCGTGGGCGTTTTTCAGAATCGACAGAGCGAAGGCATATACGCCCGCGTGGGTTTCTTGGTACAACACTTCAAAGGCGTCGCTTTGTCCCGCCGCGATTCCGACGAGGCTGAGTTCCAGGGTTCGGGTGTGATCATGTCCGGACATTGTTTGGGTCCTCCTTTCACCCATATAACGCAGGAGTGGGGCGTTTTATTGCATGGTCTGAAAATTTTTTTCATTATATCATGAAATCGGGGATCTTGTCAACGGGTTGGGATATTTTTTTTCTCTCCCGCATAAGATGAGGAAGCGAGGAAGGGGCGATTCTATGAAGGTTCGGATGCTGATCAGCGGGAAAAAGGCGGTGATTCTGTTGATCGCCGTGGGGGTAATGCTGGGATGTCTGCTGGGGGCGGGATGCTATCGGGCGGTCAGCGCCGTATCCCGAGGGACTCCCGTGCCGATCCTCATGTATCACAGCGTTTGCCATAACGATCGGATCCAATCCAAATACATTCTTTCTCCCGAGACCTTTGAGGAGGATCTGCGATGGCTGTCCCAACGGGGGTATACCGCCGTGTTCGTCTCCGATCTGGTGGCGTACGTGAACGGGGAGGGAACCTTGCCCGAGCGCCCCGTGGTCATTACGTTGGACGACGGTTTCCTGAACAACAAGACCAACGTGCTTCCGTTGCTTCGGAAATATAATATGAAGGCTGTCATCTCCGTGGTGGGAAGCTTTTGCCAGCGGTATTCCGAAACCTCCGATCCCGATCCCTCCTACGCCTATCTGACCTGGGACGATATTGCCGACCTTGCCGCATCGGGACGGGTGGAGATCGCAAACCATACCTATGAGATGCATACCGTCGGATTGCGGCGGGGATGCATGAAGAAGTCCGATGAATCGGTGGCTGCCTATTCCGCTGCTCTGTCGGAGGATCTGAGCCGTCTGCAATCGATCCTGTCGGAGAAGTCGGGGGTGACGCCGACGGTCTTTGCCTACCCCTATGGGGCGATCAGCTCCGAGGCTGTGTTTGTTTTGCAATCGCTGGGGTTTCGGGCGGCTCTGACCTGCGAGGAACGGGTGAATTATCTCTCCGCCCTTGCCCCCGATCGGCTTTACCGACTCGGGCGGTTCAACCGTCCCTCGGGAGAGAGCACGGAAGAGTTTATGGCACGGATTTTCGGTGCGGAATGACATTGTTATTTTGCATAAAAACGAATTTGAATCGACTTGTGAATTTGTTTCACTATACGAAAATCCATTTGAATTTGTTGCAAAAATGTGGAAAGTATTGACATTTTTTCGGAAATGGTCTATAATATTTCCATGTGGCGACCCATCAGCGCTGCGGAATATGGAAAAGAGGTAAATCCCCATGTACGAAGACAAGACTTTGGTCTGCAAGGATTGCGGACAGGAATTCACCTTCACTGCAGGTGAACAGGAATTTTATGCTGAAAAAGGCTTCACCAACGAGCCTCAGCGTTGTAAGGCGTGCCGTCAGGCTCGCAAGACCTCTCGCGGAGAAGGCACCGAACGTCAGATGTATGACGCTGTTTGTGCTTCCTGCGGCAAGGCGTGCAAGGTTCCCTTCGAGCCCCACGACGATCGTCCGGTCTACTGCAGCGATTGCTTCCGTAACCGCAAGTAATTTAGTATTCCAAAAAGGCAACCGGAAGGCGATCTGTCTTCCGGTTTCTTGGTTTTTTCTCAGAAAGGTGAGGTTTGTGTGAAAAACATCTGGCATGATATCGACCCCAAGCGGATCACTCCCGAGGATTTTATTGCAGTGGTTGAGATCTCCAAGGGGAGCAAGAAAAAGTATGAGCTGGATAAGGAGACCGGTCTGATCATTCTGGACCGCGTGCTTTATACCTCCACGCACTATCCCGCCAACTACGGCTTTATCCCCCGCTCCTACGGGGACGACGGGGACCCCCTGGACGTTCTGATCCTCTGCTCCGAGGAGCTGGAGCCTCTGACGCTGGTTCGTTGCTATCCCATCGGATGCATCTCCATGGTGGACGGCGGCAGAAACGACGAGAAGATCATCGTCATTCCCTTCGCCGATCCCACGTATAACAAGTATACCGATATTTCCGAGCTGCCTCCTCACATCTTCGACGAAATGGCGCACTTCTTCACGGTCTATAAGGCTCTGGAGAACAAGGAAACGGTCATCGACGCCACCGAGGGCAGAGAAAAAGCCATTGCCGTCATTCGGGACGCGCTGGATAATTATATTGAAAATTTCTGCAAATAAAACCAACCCTCATACCGCGCCTTTGTGCGATATGAGGGAATTTTTTTATGGCGCGGAGGCTTCGTTGCGGATCTCCTTGGGGGTCTTGCCCGTATATTGCTTGAGAATTTTTCGGAAATAGGAGGGCGAGCTGAAGCCCAAGGTATCGCTGATCTCCTGGATCTGCCGATCGGTGGTGATGAGCATTTGTACGGCGCGGTCAATGAGGATCTCCTGCCGCAGGGCGTTGGGGGATTTCCCCGCCACCTTCTTGAAGACCGCGTAGAGCATGGATTGGCTCACGTTGCAATGACGGGCAAGCTCGGGCACCGACCCTTGGGGGTTGCGGTAGAGAAAGCCCAGAGCGTCGCGGTAGATCTTCTTTGCGTTGTCAAAGGCGCCCGTCCGCATCTTGGGTAAAATTTTCGCCAGAGCCGTATAAAACTGCCCCAGAACGGCGCAATCCACGGGGTTTCCCACGGGGATGGCACGGATCTCTTGGGTGATCTCTCCGTCGCAGGGGACCTTCTGCAGGCAGAAATGCTTTTGCTCCGCATCGGGAAAGGAGAGAAATCCGAAGGACAAAAAGGAGATCTCCCGCTCCCCGTACCAATAGGATTGGTATTTCAGTCCCAAGGGGATGTAAAACACGTCCCCCTCGCAGAATTCCCGCGTGCCTCGCTCGGAGACGATCTTGCATCGCCCCCGCTCCATATAGGCAAGGTAGTGGGAGGGAGAGCCCTGACTGCAATCGGTGTAGTGGTATTTCTCGTAGGAGAAGCGGCGAAAACGGAATCCTTCGGAGAATATTATCTCATTCATGGAGTTTTACCTCAAATTCGTGGAGAATTTTACCTTCTTTCTTATAGAATAACATATTTTCTTTCTTTTGTCAAGATGGTATAATAGAATAAAGATGAACCTTGGAAAGGAAGGGGTTTGTATGCGGAGTAGAAATATCGTATTCCCCGAACGGGGCAGAGCCGAGTTGATCGAGGAAGAAATTCAGGAGATCCGTGCAGGGGAGGTCTTGGTCCACCTTGCTGTTTCCACAACCTCCTCCGGAACGGAGCGGGCAAATTTGCTGGGAAGCGATACGGTGGATTGGACCGCCCCTCCGAAGGAGGCTGTCTTCCCGAAGCATTTGGGGTATTGCTCCTCGGGAACCGTGGTTTCCGTGGGCGAGGGCGTGACGGAATTCCGTCCCGGGGATCGGGTTGCCTGTGCCTTCGGTCAGTATCGGGAGTATTGTCGTTTTCAGACGAAGAATTTGATCCATATCGGAGATCTTCCCTTTGAGGAGGCTGCGACCTTCTTTATTTCCGTGTTCCCCATGGCAGCCATCCGTAAGTGCCGTCTGGAGCTGGGGGAGAGCGCCGTGGTTATGGGACAGGGGATTCTGGGGCAGTTTGCCGTGGTGCTTCTGAAGGCTGCCGGAGCCGTCCCCGTCGTTGCGGTGGATCCCATGCCGGAAAAACGGGCGCGCGCCCTGGAGCTGGGCGCCGATTATGCCTTTGATCCCTATGAGCCCGACTTCGGAAAAAAGGTTAAGGAGGCTACGGGCGGCGGTGCCAACGTGGGCATCGAGGTGACCGGAATCGGCGCAGGATTGGACGGGATCCTGGACTGCATGGCGTTGAAGGGCAGGGTCGCCCTGTTGGGCTGCACCCGCAGCAGCGATTTTACCATTGACTATTACCGCAAGGTGCATGGCCCCGGCATTACGCTGATCGGAGCCCACACCAATGCCCGCCCGACGACCGAGTCTTCCCCCGGATGGTGGACCCAGCGGGACGATATGCTGGCGGTGAAGAGGTTGACCGAGTACGGACGCCTTTCCCTTGCCTCCCTGGTGGAGGAGACCTCCTCTCCCGAACAGGCTCCGGAGATCTTCCAACGGCTTGCCGTCGAAAGAGCCTTCCCCATTCATCAGTTCGATTGGAGGCGATTGAAATGAAGCCTATTCGCATCGCACAGATCGGAGTGAATACCTATAGCCATGGAACCGCGATCTACCGAACGGTGAAACGAATGCCCGAGCTGTTTGATTTTGTGGGGGTTGCCCTTCCCGAAAACGAGCGGGAGCGCTTACCCAAGTCGGTGGATCAGCTGGGGGAATTTACCGAGCTGACTGTGGACGAGATCCTGAAGGATCCCTCCATTGAGGCAGTTCTGGTGGAGACCGACGAGATCTGTCTGACCAAATACGCCCAAATGGTTGCCGACGCAGGCAAGCATATGCACATGGAAAAGCCGGGCGGCACCGATCTTGAGGCATTTGAAGCTTTGATCAACACCCTGCGGGACAAAAAGACGGTGTTCCATACGGGGTATATGTACCGATATAATATCTACGTCATGGATCTTCTTGCGCGAGTTCGAGCAGGGGAGCTGGGGGAGATCATCAGCGTGGAGGCACAGATGAACTGTACCCACGTCGATTGGGTCCGCCGTTGGGTGGGCGGATTCCCCGGAGGGATGATGTTTTTCTTAGGGTGCCATCTGACCGATCTGATCCTGCTTTTTCAGGGGGCGCCCAAACGAATCATTCCGTTGAATAAGTCCACGGGCATGGACGGCATCGTTTCCGAGGATTTCGGGATGGCGGTGTTTGAATACGAAAACGGCGTATCCTTCGCCAAGACCACCGATATCGAGCGGGGCGGATATCTGCGCCGTCAGCTGGTGGTGACGGGCACCAAGGGCACGGTGGAGCTTCGTCCCTTTGAGATGTCCGCAGGCCCCAACGATCTTCAGCGCACGGGGAAGCGGGAGGTCTTCGATTCCGCGTGGGGTGCCGACGGAGAATTCGTTTTTTCCGAGCCTCGGGGGCGCTACGATCGGATGATGGAATCCTTTGCCGCCTACGTGCGGGGCGAAAAGGAAAACCCCTATACCCTTGATTACGAGCTGGAATTATATAAAACCGTACTGAAAACCTGCGGGGTTCTGTGATCCCCGAGGTGAAAGGAGCTTGCTATGAGATTTGACGGACAGGTTGCCATTTCCACGGGTGCCGCCTCGGGTATGGGGCTTTGCTTTGCCCAAAATTGGGCGGAGCTGGGCGGAAACGTGGTTCTGTGCGACGTGAACGAGCCTGTTCTGGCGGAAAAGGTCGCAGAGATCAACGCCAAGGGGCAGGGAAAGGCCTTGGGCGTTTTGTGCGACGTGCGGGATTATGAACAGGTCTGCGCCGCGCGGGATCGGACGGTAGAGGTCTTCGGTCGCATTGACGTGCTCTGCAATTTTGCGGGAGGCACCGCAGTTCGGATGCAGAATGTGGATCGGGAAAAATATCCCGAATTCCCCGACGTTCCCATTGAGGTCTACGATTGGGGCATCGACGTGAACCTGAAGGGACCCTTCTATTTTGCCCATGCGGTGCTCAAGCAGATGCGGGAGCAGGAGAGCGGGCTTGTGGTCAACATCGGCTCCATCACGGGGCAGGAGGGGGATAAATACGGCATGGATTACCCCACCTCCAAGGCAGGCTTGATGTTTGGTCTGACCAAATCCATTGCCCAATACGGATCCAAATACGGCATCCGATGCAACTGCGTTTCCCCCGGACCCGTCATGACGCGGGCGGCGATGGCGAAGATGAAGACCCTGCTGGGAAGAGCCGCCGAGCCTCAGGAGATCGTGGATCTGGTGCTGTTCCTCGCCTCGGAGAAGGGGCAGTTCATCAACGGCGAAAACATTATGATCGACGGCGGACGCAACGCCATGGGGAGGGCATGACTGTGAAGCCAACCTTTTTGACCTACGAAAAGCCCCTTTTGACCGTAATGATCCAGACCCCCAGCCCTGAGGACGCCCTGCGGCGCATGCAATGCTCGCTTCCCTTGGGTGCCGAGGCGTTCGGCTTGCAGATGGAATCCTTCCCTCAAGAGTATCATACCGATGAATTATACCGCGCCATTCTGGCGCAGGCGGGGGATCTCCCCGTTTACGTAACCAACTATCGGGGCGGGAAAAACAAGGGCAGGACCGACGAGGATCTGGCGGCGGAGCTGTTGCACCTTGCCGATCTGGGCGGGACGCTGTTCGACGTGATGAACGACTATTTCAATCCCACCCCGGGAGAATTCACCGATGATCCCGTTGCGGTTCAAAAGCAGAAGAATCTGATCGCCGCTCTGCACGCAAAGGGTGCTGAGGTTCTGATGTCCTGCCACGTGCTGAAATTCATCCCCGCCGAGGAGGTCCTGCGGATCGCTTTGGCGCAACGGGAGCGGGGCGCCGACGTGGTCAAGATCGTCACGGGGGCGGATACCTTGGAGCAGCAGGCGGAAAACCTGCGGATCGTGACCCTTCTGAAGGAAAAGCTCGATTGCCCCTTCCTGTTTCTCAGCGGCGGCAAGAGCAGTATTTTGCGGCGGGTGGGCGTCCATCTGGGCTGTTGCATGTCCCTCTGCGTTTATGAGCACGATGATCACACCACCCACGCCCAGCCCCTTTTGATTCATGCAAAAGCGGTGCGGGACGAAAACGGATTTTAAGGAGAAGGCTATGAAAGCAATTTTGGTAAACGACGACCGCTCCCTGCGGTGGGACGACGTTCCCGATCCCCTCTGCGGCGCGGAGGATTGTCTGGTAAAGATCGAAGCGGCGGCGTTGAACCGTGCCGACCTGATGCAACGGGAGGGAGACTATCCTCCCCCTGCGGGCTGTCCCGAATGGATGGGGCTGGAAATTGCGGGAACCGTGATCGAGGTTGGGACTGATGCGGCGAAAAAGTCCCGCTGGAGGGTGGGGGACAAGGTCTGTGCCCTGCTGGGAGGCGGCGGCTACGCCCAATTCGTGAACGTGAAATACGATATGCTCATGCCCGTCCCCGAGGGATGCTCCATGGTGGAGGCGGCGGCGCTTCCCGAGGCCTTTGCCACCGCATATCTGAACCTGTTTGTGGAGGGCAATCTGAAGGCGGGGGACACCCTCTTGATGAATGCGGGCGCCAGCGGGCTTGCAAGCGTTGTGATCCCCATGGCGAAGGCGTTCGGCGCGCGGGTCATCACCACCGTATTGTCCGATGAGATCGCCGCATCCATCGCCCATCTGAAGGCGGACGTGGTGGTGAATACGACCAAGGAAAACATCGCCGAGGTCCTGCGGGAGCAGCTGGAGGCGGGGCATCCCGTGGACGTCGCCATCGACTGTCTGGGCGGGGAGATCATGGGTAAGTGCATCCATTATCTCCGTCACGGGGCACGCTGGATCATGATCGCCGCTCTGGCGGGGCAGAAAACCGAGATCGATCTGAAAAATATTTACGTGCGAAACGTGCGGATCATCGGCTCCACCCTTCGCTCCCGTCCGCCGCAGGTC
>JAFPBP010000197.1 GCA_017424085.1 Clostridia bacterium | reverse complement strand
GTCTCGTCAAACAGCTTCATAAAAAACTCCTTTCGATACGAATAAAGTGTATCACGAATCTGTGGCATTTTTATAAAGAAAGAGAGACTACTTTTCTACAAAGAGTCTCTCGTTTCGATTTATTCCGTTTCGTAGATATTCTCACAGATCCATGCGTCGAAGGTGGCTTTTGCCTCCTCCAGCTCGTCCTTCGTCCGAATGGTCCAGCCAATGGGCAGAGCCCCCCAAAGCTTACAGCACAAACGGAACGCCAAAGCCTTGGGATAGCGGATGTCAAAGGCAATGAAGTCGGGACGCGCCAGCACGTTCAGCAGCAGATTTTTCACCGCAAACAGTTGTACCGCGTTGTTGGGCGCATCCTTGCTCTTGAAAAAGTCCGAGGAAAGCTGACCCCGCAGAACGTGGGGGCGAAGCTTGCGGACGCGGGCGATGGCAAGGGGATGGAAGGATTCGATGCAGTAAGGACCTTGGTACTCGTCCAGAATCTCAAACGCCTTTTCGCAGACCGCAAGGTCCATGCCGGGGATCTTCAGCTCGATGATCAGAGGCACCTTCCCGTCTACTGCGGAAAGAACCTGCTTGAGGGTGGGGATCCCGTCGGACTGCCCGCACAGGGAGACGTGGCTCAACTCGTCCGCCGTCAGTTCCCGCACCTTTTTGTCCAGCCCTGCGACCCGCTTCAGATCGAGATCGTGAACGACCATTACCTGATCGTCTGCGGAAAGCTGAATATCCAATTCGATTCCAAGACCCCGATCCACCGCACCCTGAAAGGCGCGCAGGGAGTTTTCGGGAATCGTTGCGGTGTGAACGCCCCGATGGGCGTATTCCACGCCCACGAAGGGAGCCGTGTCGGGACGGCTGCGCTTGGAGCGGGGCTTAATGAGGAACAGAAAGACCAGCCCGATCAGAAGGATCGCCGCTGCGACTCCTCCCGTAACGTACCACCAGATCATTCGGGATCCTCCTCAAACTGCTCCATCATATTCTTCTTGGGCTCGGGCTTGGAATCCCCGTGCTTGACGAAGAGCATGGTGACGAAGGAGAGGGCGACGAAGATCGCAGCGTAGGGGAAGAGGCTGGTCATGGCGATGTTGTCCATGAACAGACCCGAAATGGTGGGAGTCAGGGACTGCGCCGCCATGGATGCGGTGTAGTAGTATCCCGTGTATTTGCCAACGTCTGCCCCCGTGCACATTTCCACCACCATGGGGAAAGAGTTTACGTTGATGGTCGCCCATGCAATGCCCGCAAGGCAGAACATGCAGGACATGATCCAGGAGGGGGTGGAGGCGGTCATGAAGCATCCTGCGAGGAATGCGGTAAAGAGCATGACGATGCCCGCCAGAATGGTCTTTTTCCGCCCGATCTTGGAGGCGACCATACCCACGGGAAGGTATGCAATGATGGCGGCTACGTTGGCAAGAAGCAGGGTCGTTGTAGCATCCTTGTCCAGAACATTTTGCGCGTAAACGGTGTATTTCGAGGTGATGGCGTTGTAGCCGAAGAACCAGAAGACGATGGACGCCAGCATAAAGATCAGGCTGGTCAGCTTTGCCTTATCCAGCTTGCTCTTGCTTCCCGTGTCGGCAACGTCCTCTTCCTTGTCAAGCCCCAGAGCAATGCTTTCC
>JAFPBP010000196.1 GCA_017424085.1 Clostridia bacterium | reverse complement strand
ATGTACGAAGCGAACTCGATAACCGTACTGATCAGAGTAAAGGTTTCGGACAGAATGGTGATGGGGCGGTTTCCCGCTTCCCGATTGGCGTTTTCCAGCTTCTCGTAAAAGGCGGGCATGTCGTAAGAGGCGATATCCAGCTCCTTGGATTTCTCCATGATCTGAAGCTTGACCACCCGCACGACCCGTTCCCCTGCGATACGGCGGACCGAGTTATTGATCGACGTGACGATGCGCCGCAGGATCCGCAGAACGAACAAGGCAATCAGAAGATAAAAAACGTTCGCCGTAAAAAACTCCGCGGGAGTTTTGGGCTCGTATTGGATCACCAGATGCAGCTCGTTGAGGATGTCCTTGGAGATCACAGAGCTGATGGCGGGAGTGATACCCTGAAAGATGGCAACGCCCGACATGACGAACAGGATCCAAGGTCCCGTACGCCAGATCAACTTAATGATATACCAGAAGCGGCTGAAAAAGCCACCGAAAAATGCTTTCAAAAACCGAGGAACGTCCCTCAGATTCTTGGGCGGGGGTACTTTCGTATATTCAAAATCATGTCTCGGCCACCACATTGCGGTCTCCTCCCTTCTCGTCCTCCCGTGCATTTTCCCACAGGCGACAAAGCAACGAATACAATTCTTCCTTTTCTTCCGCAGACAGGGGCGCGAAAAATTCCCGCGCCTGCACCTCCTTGAGGCGATACAGTTCATCCCGACGGATCTTGCCTGCCTCGGTCAGATAAACCAAGGTCTTTCGGCGATCCGACGGATCGGGGGCACGGACGATCCACCCCTCCTCCTCCAGCAGGACCAGCGCCTCGGACAAGGATTGGGGACGGATCTCCAGCTGCTGAGACAACGCCTGCTGGCTGAGTCCGTCCGACCCCGCCAGAGCATCCAGCACCGAGAAAAAGCCCTTCCCCGCATGATGGCGCCGTCGGCGCAAGCAGCCTGCGGTGCGGAACAGACGGTGCATCAACTCAATGTCTGTGACCACGAAACCACTTCCTTTCAATATCGTAAGGTACCTTACGATTTAATTATAGCACATCAAAACGCAAATGTCAATAGAAAAACCGAAAAATAATAAGGTACCTTATGATTTTTTTGTGAAAAACAACGCCGAGCCCCGTTTGGAGCTCGGCGAAGCAATTCAGTCGTTTTGTGCGCGGAAATACGCCAACAAGCCTTTGGCAATGGCATCGGCGGCGCGGTCCATATTTTCTTCCTTCATGAACCAGGCGACGTCGGTGGGATTGCAGATG
The DNA here is from genome assembly GCA_017424085.1 of Clostridia bacterium. Taxonomy (GTDB): domain Bacteria; phylum Bacillota; class Clostridia; order Oscillospirales; family UBA644; genus RGIG995. Next base: position 401 of record JAFPBP010000196.1, on the reverse strand, counting down.
TAGGCGGTTTCAAAGAGAATGGAGGGGAAATCACAGAAGCGGGAGACCTGATAACAGTTGCAATCGCTTCGGTTCTTCTTCAAGCCCGTTTCCTTGGTGAACTCCTCCAGCATCACGTCGGAGAGAAGCTGGCTGTTGCGGTAGCACCAATAGGTGAATGTTCCGCTCAGAGAGAGGGGATTTCCGCTATGGGAGTTGAAATGAATGGAAACATTCACGTCGGGCTTCAGATCGCGGAACTGCAAGATCAGCTCCTCCAGAGAATAGGTACCCTCGCCCTGATGAGACAGGACCACCGTGGCACCCATGGCGCGAAGCTTTTCGGCGGCAAGCTTGGACAGGGTCAGATTCAGAGTAGATTCGTAGACCTCTTTTTTATTGTAGGTCCCCACCGCACCGCT
>JAFPBP010000195.1 GCA_017424085.1 Clostridia bacterium | reverse complement strand
ATCCCCACCGCATTCTGCTCCTACGGAGGGCAGGTGCTGGATAAGAAGACCCCCCTGCTCCGTTCCATGGAAGCCATCAATACCCAGGCTCTGCGGATCCTTCGCCTCTTTGGGAACACCACCGCCACCCGCGTGGAGACCACCGTGGGGGCAGAGCAGGAATATTTCCTCATCGACGAATCCATGTATGAAAAGCGGAAGGATCTGATCCTCTGCGGCAGAACCCTGTTCGGCGCCAAGCCTCCCAAGGGGCAGGAGCTGAACGACCACTATTTCGGTACCATCAAGCCCCGCGTCTCCCGCTTCATGGAGGAGCTGAATCGGGAGCTCTGGAAGCTGGGCATTCCCGCCAAGACCGAGCATAACGAGGTTGCGCCCTCCCAGCACGAGCTGGCGCCGGTCTTTGAATCCGCCAACCTCGCCACCGATCACAATCAGATCACCATGGCGATCATGAAAAAGCTTGCTCCTCAGTTCGGCTATGCCTGCCTGCTCCACGAAAAGCCCTTCGACGGGGTCAACGGAAGCGGGAAGCACAACAACTGGGCGCTGGCGACCAACGACGGGGAAAATCTGCTGAAGCCCGGCAAGAACCCCGGAGAAAACAAGCAGTTTTTGCTCTTCCTTGCGGCAGTCATCGCCGCGGTGGATAAGCATCAGGATCTTCTGCGCCTCTCCGCCGCATCGGCGAACAACGATTGCCGTCTGGGCGGACACGAGGCGCCCCCTGCCATCGTCTCCATGTATCTGGGCGGCGAGTTGTGCGAATTGTTGGATACCATCGAGAACGGCGACCGCTACAGTAACCACGGAAAGAACGTGATGGCGGTGGGCGTGGACGTGCTTCCCACCTTCTCTCAGGATACCAGCGACCGCAACCGTACCTCCCCCATGGCGTTCACGGGGAACAAGTTCGAGTTCCGTATGCTGGGCGCCTCCGCGTCGGTGGCGGAGACCAACATCATTATGAATACCATCGTGGCGGACGAGCTGTGCGACTTTGCCGACGAGCTGGAGAAGGCGGAGGATTTCAACGCCGCTCTGGACGCTCTCATGCGCCGCACCATCCGTGAGCATCGCCGCATTCTCTTCAACGGGGACAATTATTCGGCGGAATGGGTCGCCGAGGCGGAGCGTCGGGGACTTCTCAACATCCCCTCCGCAAATCTTGCCATTCCTCATCTTACCGATCCCAAGAACGTGGCGCTCTTCGCCAAGCATCGGGTCTTCACCGAGCAGGAGCTGATCTCCCGCCGCGAGATCCTGCTGGGCGAGTATTCCAAGATCATCAACATCGAGGGCAATACTCTGGTGGAAATGGTGCGCCGCGAGATCCTGCCTGCGGTCATCCGCTATTGCTCCGATCTGTCGTCTGCGGTGCTGAACAAGAAGGCGCTGGAAATGAATCCCGACCCCGAAAAGAGCCTGCTGAATCTGTTGTCCGATCTGTCCCTGCAGCTGGACAAGCAGACCTCCGCTCTGGAATCCGAGCTGGAGGATGCCCGCTCCGCCAAGGGAACGGCAGAAGAGATCGCCGCCCGCTACCGCAACGTGATCTTCGCCCGCATGGGAGAGGTCCGCAAGGTCATCGACGCCATCGAGCCCCGCATCGAGGCTTCGGTCTGGCCCTATCCCACCTACAGCGATATTCTGTTCTATTGCGATTGAATTCATTCAAAAGAAGAGCGACCCGCCACGGCGGGTCGCTTCAGTTTGTCGATAGACCCTGAAAAGAATCTTTTTGCCCCATACAATCCCTCAGTCACGGCATTCGCCGTGCCAGCTCCCTTTACACAAGGGAGCCTTGCTTCTGTGCACGAACATTCTATTGTTTTGCTATCCGAGAGTTTCTCTTGAATCGCGAAAAAACGTTGAGAACTGCACAAAAATTAGCCTCCCTTGTGTAAAGGGAGGGGGACCGCCGCAGCGGTGGAAGGATTGTTTGAGGCATAAAGTTACGTTTGTCCCCTCTCGGACGGTAAAAATAGAATGGGTGCGGCACAAGGTCGCATGGTGGAAGGGGTAAAAACCTGTCGCAAGCTTGCGGTTCCGAGCGAGGTTCATCGGGGCTTGGAAACGTCGAAAGCAGATTCTTTGATAACAAGAGGACGAGAAACAAATTGTTTCTCGTCCTCTTGTTTTTATGTTGCTTCAGCAGAATCGTTTCAGGGCTTTGAAGAGGGGCAGGATCAGCATGCCTGCCACCAGATTTCCCACGGCGTGCATGCCGTCGAAGGGGAGCCCCGAGAGGATCCAGGCGATGGTCTGCTTGGTCGTATACCCGTAGAGCAACGCCTGCGTGGGGGCGTAAAGCATCCCGTAGCAGAGCCCGAACAGGCAGTTGACGGCGGGGTAGACCACCGCGGCGAATCGGTCGGGAATGGTCTTGGGGATCAGCATGGTCGCGCCCCAAAGAACCGTCCAGATGTAGAGGTAGGGGAGCCACCAGGTGGAGAACCCGTTGATCAATCCCACCATGACCACGTAGATATACAATGGGATCAGCGCCCGTGTGCGGAACAGCAGGGTCATGAGCATGATGAACATTCCCGTCAGATGGATGTTGGGAAGGGCAGACATGGCAAGCTGCGCCGCGTAGATGATGGCGGGAAAGATGCCGAAGAGTACGATCTCCCGCAGGGAAAAGGGCCCCCGATTAGCCCTCCGCGGTGTAAACAAGGCGGTAAAGATCGCCGTCTGCGATCTTGGTCGTATCAATGCCGGT
>JAFPBP010000194.1 GCA_017424085.1 Clostridia bacterium | reverse complement strand
GGGCATTATCCCCACCATCGAGCGCCGTTATAAGGCAACCTCCAGCGCCTACGTAAAAGCCGAATATGAATCAATGATGAGCAATAAGCCCTGCCCCGATTGCGGAGGCGCCCGCTTGAACGAGTTGTCGCTTGCAGTGACTGTAGGCGGGTTGAACATCGATCAATTCTGTCATCTTTCCATCGGGGAAGCATTGAATTTCATCGAAAATCTGGTGCTTTCTCCCCGTGATGCGGCGATTGCATCGTTGATTCTCAAGGAGATCAAGTCCCGTTTGGGATTTTTGAAGAGTGTTGGACTGGAATATCTGACCCTTGCCCGCTCCTCGGCGACTCTGTCGGGCGGGGAATCCCAGCGTATCCGTCTGGCAACGCAGATCGGTTCCTCTCTGATGGGCGTTTTGTATATTCTTGATGAGCCCAGCATCGGCTTGCATCAGCGGGACAATTCCAAGCTGATCGAAACGCTGAAGCACCTTCGTGACCTTGGAAATACTCTGATCGTGGTCGAACACGACGAGGACACCATGCGTGCCGCCGATTGGCTTGTGGACGTGGGCCCCGGTCCCGGTGTCCACGGCGGTGAGATCGTTTATTCGGGTGAATTCGATGGGATTCTTACCTGTGAAAATTCGGTTACGGGAGATTATTTGTCTGGGAAAAAGGCAATCTTGGTTCCCGAATCTACCCGTCCCGTCACGGATCGGTGCCTGACCATCCGCAATGCACGCCAAAACAATCTGAAGGGCATTGACGTCAGCATTCCGCTGGGGGTGTTTACCTGCGTTACGGGTGTTTCTGGTTCGGGAAAATCCAGTCTGATCAATGAGATTTTTTATAAAACCTTAGCCGCCTCTCTTAACCGTGCCCATGAGATTCCGGGGCAATGTGACGGAATTGAGGGTTTGGAGCTTGTGGACAAGGTCGTAAGCATCGACCAGAGCCCCATCGGACGCACTCCTCGTTCCAATCCCGCAACCTATACGGGAATGTTCAACGAGATCCGCGAGCTGTTTGCACAGACCCCCGATGCGAAGGCAAAGGGGTATACCGCAAGTCGCTTCTCCTTCAACGTGGAGGGCGGTCGCTGCGAGGCTTGCTCGGGCGACGGCGTGACGAAGATCGAAATGCATTTCCTGCCCGATATTTACGTCCCCTGTGACGTTTGCGGAGGCAAGCGATATAATCGTGAAACGCTTGACATCAAGTTCAAAGGGAAGAGCATTTACGACGTTCTGGAGATGACCGTGGAGGAGGGGCTGAAATTCTTTGAAAACTTCCCAACCCTCCGCCGTAAGCTGCAGACTCTCTTCGACGTGGGCTTGGGCTATATCAAGATCGGTCAATCGTCCACCACCCTTTCGGGCGGTGAGGCACAGCGCGTCAAGCTTGCCACCGAATTGAGCCGTAAATCCACCGGGAGAACGGTTTACGTTCTCGACGAGCCTACCACAGGGCTTCATTCTGCCGACGTGCATCGTCTTATCGACGTGCTTCAGCGCCTTACCGACGCCGGCAATACCGTGGTTGTCATTGAGCATAATCTGGACGTGATCAAGGTTTGCGACCACGTGATCGATCTTGGACCCGAGGGCGGAGACAAGGGCGGATTTATCGTGGCGCAGGGAACGCCCCGTCAGGTTGCCCAATGCCATGAGTCCTATACGGGTCATTACCTGCGCCCCTTGCTGGAGAAATAACATGGAAGAGACGTTTACGCTCCGCAGGATCGCGGTTATCCGAAGTCCCTTTCCCACGAAATTCGGAATTCCCCGTCAGAGCGGGCGGGTTCCCGAGGCGGTGTCCCGCATCGTTTTTGAGCCTACCTACCGAAATGCGGATGCGCTTCGGGGGTTGGAGGGGTATTCGCATTTGTGGATTATCTGGCAGTTCTCCGAAGTGAACTCGCAGGGATGGTCGCCTACCGTGCGTCCCCCTCGTTTGGGCGGGAACCGACGCATGGGTGTGTTTGCCACCCGTTCTCCGTACCGCCCGAATCCGCTGGGATTGTCCTGCGTTCGGATCAAGGAGATCCAACTTACCTCCGAGGACGGCCCCTGCATCGACGTTTACGGCGCCGATCTTTTGGACGGAACCCCCATATTTGATATTAAGCCGTATCTTCCCACCGCAGATTGCATTCCCGATGCGGTCGGCGGCTTTGCGGACGAGGTCAAGGGGCATCGGCTTTCCGTTTCCGACCCCGAAGGGCGTTTGGGCGCTCTTCCCGAAGAGACGCGAGATCTTATTGTCGGTGTTCTTGCAGACGATCCCCGTCCTGCATATCAGAACGATCCCGCAAGAATTTATTCCTTTGAATGCGCGGGATACCGTGTTTGTTTTTTCGTGGAGAACGAAACCGTAATCGTGACCGAATGTTCTCCCTACGTATCATAATTTGTACATCATGAAAGGCGTTTCTATGAGTTATCGCATTTTAATGAAAAAGGTCTTGAATCCTACCGTAACCATGATGGATATTGAAGCACCTCTTGTGGCAAAAAAAGCCGATGCAGGGCAGTTTATCATCCTTCGGGTCGATTCCGAGGGTGAACGCATTCCCTTGACCGTGGCTGGATATGACCGCACGAGGCGTACTGTTCGGATCATATTTCAGGTGGTCGGTGCTACAACAGCGGCGCTCAACCAAAAAGAAGAAGGCGACTTTATCGAGGATTTTGTCGGTCCCTTGGGCAATAAGACCGAGACCGACGGCTTGAAGAAGGTCTGCATCGTGGGTGGTGGCGTCGGTTGCGCCATTGCCTTGCCTGTGGCTCAGAAGCTGCATGAATTGGGATGCGAGGTTCATTCCATCGTTGGATTCCGTTCTCAGGATCTGGTGATTTTGCAGGAGGAATTCGCCGCCGCGTCCGACCGCTTGACCCTTATGACCGATGACGGCACCGCAGGACGTAAGGGACTTGTGACCGAGCCCTTGGCGGAAGCCTTGAAAAACGGGGAAAATTATGATGAAATCATTGCAATCGGACCTCTTGTTATGATGAAATTCGTTGTGGCAACGGCACGCCCCTACGGGGTGAAAACCGTGGTCTCCATGAATCCTATCATGATCGACGGCACGGGAATGTGCGGCGGATGCCGTCTGACCGTGGGGGGCGTGACCAAATTCGCCTGCGTGGATGGTCCCGAGTTCGATGGATATGAGGTCGATTTCGACGAAGCCATGGAGCGTTCGGTTTTGTACCGTGATTTTGAGCGCCATGCGTACGAGAACACCTGCAATCTGTTTCGCAAAGAGGTGAAATGATCATGGCTAATATGAGTTTGAAGAAGAATCCCATGCCCGTGCAGGATCCCATCGTCCGTGCGCGTAATTTTAATGAGGTTGCCTTGGGGTATACCGAAGAAATGGCGTTGGATGAGGCCGCCCGCTGTCTGAACTGCAAAAACATGCCTTGCGTAAGCGGTTGCCCCGTAAAGATCCATATTCCAGAATTTATTTCCAAGGTGAAGGATGGGGATTTTGAGGGCGCCTATCGGGTGATTGCCCGTTCCTCCAACCTGCCTGCAGTATGCGGTCGTGTTTGTCCGCAGGAAAGCCAATGTGAAAGCAAATGCGTACGGGGCATCAAGGGAGAATCGGTGGGCATCGGTCGTCTGGAACGATTCGTCGCCGATTGGCATAACGCTCACAACCCCGATGGCGTCGTTCCTGCGAAGCCCAACGGGCATCGCGTTGCCATCGTGGGCTCGGGTCCCGCAGGCTTGACCTGTGCGGGAGATCTGGCGAAGCTCGGATATGAGGTTACTGTCTACGAAGCCCTGCACACCGCAGGGGGCGTTTTGGTCTACGGTATCCCCGAATTCCGTCTTCCCAAGGATATCGTCCGCAAGGAAGTGGACACGCTGAAAAAGCTGGGCGTCAAGATCGAGACCAACACCGTCATCGGAAAGACTCTGACCGTGGACGAGCTGTTTGAATCGGGCTTTGAGGCGATCTTCCTATGCAGCGGTGCGGGGTTGCCTCGTTTTATGGGAATTCCCGGCGAGGGCTTGCGGAACGTCTTTTCCGCCAATGAATTTTTGACACGGAACAATCTGATGAAAGCCTACCTTGACAACGGAACCACCCCCGTATACCACGGGAAGCGCGTTGCCGTGGTGGGTGGCGGAAACGTGGCAATGGATGCGGCACGCACGGCGTTGCGTCTGGGTGCCGACGAGGTCCATATTGTCTACCGCCGTTCCTTGGATGAGCTTCCCGCGCGGAGGGAAGAGGTGGAGCATGCGGAGGAGGAGGGCGTGATCTTCGATCTGCTCTGCAATCCCGTGGAGATTCTCGGATATCGGAATCCCGATGATCGCAGAGATCCCCGTAATGGTGACGTGATCGGTATGAAATGCATTCGCATGGAATTGGGAGATGCCGACGCTACGGGGCGGCGCAGTCCCGTAGAAATTCCCGATTCGGAATTCGTTCTCGATGTGGATTGCGTGATCATGTCCATTGGAACCAGCCCCAATCCCCTGATCAAATCCACTACGGACGGACTTGAGGTAAACAGACGCGGAGGGATCGTCGTCAATGAGGACGGATTGACTTCCCGTCCCCACGTTTACGCAGGCGGAGATGCCGTAACAGGGGCTGCTACTGTGATTCTTGCTATGGGCGCCGGAAAAACTGCGGCGGCGGCAATTCACAAGGAGCTTTCGGAATAATCTATCCGAGAAAGGTAAATCTATGAAGCTTGGTTTGGTTCTGGAGGGCGGTGCCATGCGGGGTGTTTTTACCGCAGGCATTCTTGATGTTTTTCTGGACCGGAATTTGGAATTTGACGATTGCTACGGTGTTTCTGCGGGGGCTTGTCTTGCCTGCAGTTATCTGTGCCGTCAAAAGGGGCGCGGCTACGCGGTCATGACCGACTATCTGGGCAACAAGGATTATTGCAGTCTGTCCAGCCTGATCCGCACGGGAGATCTGTTCGGTGCTGAATTTCTGTATCATACCATCCCTGAACAGCTGTATCCCATCGACAACGTGTCGTTTCACGAAAATAAAACCGCGTTTCATTGTGTTGTTACCAACTGCGTCAGCGGGCGGGCGGAATATCCCATCGTCTCCGATATGTTTTCGGATGTTGATCTGATTCGTGCTTCCAGCTCTCTTCCCTTGGTTTCCCGTATGGTGGAGATTCAGGGGGTCCCTTATCTGGACGGCGGGATTGCGGATCCCATTCCCGTTCGGGAGGCTCTTGCTCAGGGATGCGATCGGGTTGTTGTGATCCTCACGCGGGAGCGTACGTTCCGTAAGGAGAAAGAAAAAACGTTGCCGTTGATTCGAATGAAATACAGAAATTATCCGAATCTGATCAATGCCATGGAGGCGCGCCACGAAGCGTATAACGCATCGCTGGATCTGATCTCCCGTCTGGAGCGGGATGGGACGGTCCTGGTTCTTGCTCCGACGGAACCTCTGAAGATCCGCAGAACCGAAAAAGATCTTCAAATTTTGCAACGCGGATACGATACGGGCAGAGATCATGCCTTGAAAGAGCTTCCGCGGATTCGTGCGTTTTTAGGCTATTGATCAAATGAATATGAGAAAATCCCCCTTGATCGTAATCAAGGG
>JAFPBP010000193.1 GCA_017424085.1 Clostridia bacterium | reverse complement strand
GCCGTAGCCGGAGTTCACGGACATGATGGTGTTGTCTTCGGGGAAGTGAACGATATAACGGTTCTCCTCGTCGATGTCCTTACGAGCGTGCAGACCCTTGATGAAGTCGGGGCTGTCACCGAGAGCATCGATAACCTGCTTGCCGGCTCTGGTCATGATCAGCATGTTCAGAACAACGTAGATGGAGTCGGTCAGCTCGATACCGATCTTGGCGAAGGGAGAGCCGACGACGCTCATGGAATAGGGGATGACGTACATGGTACGTCCCACGTAAGAATCCTTATACAGAGCGTTAAGCTTGGCGTACATTTCCTGAGGATCGCACCAGTTGTTGGTAGCGCCCGCATCTTCCTTCTTGGAAGTGCAGATAAAGGTTCTGCCCTCTACGCGGGCAACGTCGTTCACCGCAGTGCGGTGCAGGTAGCAGTTGGGAAGAACGGTCTGATCCAGCTTGGTCAGTTCTCCCGTAGAAACAGCCTCGGCACGGAGGGCTTCGGTCTGCTCTTCGCTTCCGTCGATCCAGACGACGCTGTCGGGACGGACAAGAGCTTTCACTTCTTCGATCCATTGAAGAACGGCTTTGTTGTTGGTCATGAAATTCACCTTTCTCTTTCTTGTATTCGATATCCCAAGGGCAAGGCAATGGGTAATTCACTACATACAGGTTGAGTATACCATAATTTGGATTCTTTTTCAAGAGGTCAGAAAGAAATTTACAAAATATTTCCGAATTTTCACACAAAAAACACATGATTGGGTTATAATAAGAAAAAGCAAGGAAAATCGGAGGGATATTGCCGTGAAAAAACGAATCAACGAGCTTACGGATCTGCTCAACGAGTACGCCGTAAAATATTACGTGGAGGACAACCCCGTCGTCAGCGACTATGAATACGATATGCTGCTGCGGGAGCTGAAATCCCTGGAAGAACAGTATCCCCAATTCCGCCGTTCCGATTCACCCACCCAAAGAGTGGGCGGTGCGGTGCTGGAGGGCTTCGAATCGGTACGGCACGAGGTCCCCATGGAAAGCCTGCAGGATGCCTTTTCCCGAGAGGAGATCGAGGAATTCGACCGCAGAGTCAAGGGCGTCTTCCCCACGGCGCGCTATGCGGTGGAGCTGAAGATCGACGGGCTTTCGGTGGAGGCGGAATACGTGAACGGAGCCTTCGTCCGCGCCGCCACCCGAGGGGACGGTGTCGTGGGGGAGGATATTACCGAAAACATGAAGACCGTCCGAGCACTTCCTTTATCTATTAAGAACGCACCTCCCCGTCTTATCGTCCGAGGCGAGGTCTATATGCCGAAGAAGACCTTTGCGGAATTAAATGCCCGTCGGGAGGAAAACGGCGAGCCCCTGTTTGCCAATCCCCGCAACGCGGCGGCGGGATCCCTGCGTCAACTGGACAGCAGAATCACGGCACAACGCAATCTGAGCATTTTCGTTTTCAATCTTCAGTTGTGCGAGGGGCGGGAATTTTCTTCTCACAAGCAGACCCTGGATGCGCTGAGAGAATACGGTTTTCCCGTCAGTCCCTATTATACCCTGTTTGATTCCATCGACGATGCGTGGAACGAGATTCAGCGGCTGGGGGAAGAACGGTCTTCCCTGCCCTTCGACATCGACGGTGCTGTGATCAAAACCGACGATCTTTCCATGCGCGCCGCCATGGGGAGCACCTCCAAATATCCCAAATGGGCGATTGCCTATAAATACCCTCCCGAAGAGAAGGAAACGGTCCTGCGGGAGATCCGAGTTAACGTGGGACGCACGGGAGTTCTGACTCCCCTTGCGATCTTTGATCCCGTCTTTCTTGCAGGCTCCACGGTCAGCAAAGCGACACTGCACAACAAAGATCTGATTGCAGAAAAGGATATTCGGGTGGGTGACACGGTGGTGATCCGCAAGGCGGGTGACATCATTCCCGAGGTGGTTCGATCCCTGCCCGAAAAGCGCCCCGAGGGCACGGTGGAGTTTACCATGCCCTCCCATTGCCCCGATTGCGGAAGCGTGCTTGTGACGGAGGGTCCCATTACCCGCTGTGACAACAGCGAATGCCCCGCCCAGCTGATCAAAAACATTATCCACTTCGTCTCCCGTGACGCCATGGACATCGACGGCATGGGAACCAGCATCGTTGAAGTTTTTGTGGAGCAGGGCATGATCGCCTCGGCGGCGGATCTGTACGCTCTGAAAAAGGACGAGATCGCAGGGCTGGATCGCTTCGGAGAAAAGTCTGCGGACAATCTGCTTCGCTCGATCGAGGATAGCCGAACCCGAGGATTAGATCGGCTGATCTATGCCCTCGGCATCCGTCAGGTTGGGCAAAAGGCAGGAAAAATTCTGGCAAAACAGTTCCGCTCCATGGACGCCCTTGCGGCAGCCTCGGAGGAGGAATTGTGCGTCATCGAGGACGTGGGCCCCATCACCGCTCATTACATCCGCGAATACTTCAGCAACCCGAAGAACCTGCTCTATCTGGAGCGTCTGAAGGCGGCGGGGTTGAATTTCGAGGACACCTCCGAGGAGGCGGGAACGAAATTCTCAGGCAAGACCTTCGTGCTGACGGGAGCTCTGCCCACCTACACCCGTGACGAGGCATCCCGTCTAATCGAAGCGGAGGGCGGAAAGGTGTCGGGCTCGGTCTCCAAGAAAACGTCTTACGTGGTGGCGGGCGAGGAAGCGGGTTCCAAGCTGGTCAAGGCGCAAACGCTGGGAATTCCCGTCATCGACGAGGCAGAATTGCGACGGATGCTTGGGATTAACTGATATATCATAAAAAGTTCGGAAAAACATCTCAGATTCTTCAGAATATTCCTATATAATATTATGTTGGAAATCAATACTTCTATTTCAGAAAGGATCACATATCATGAACAAAGTTATCGTTGAAACCTCCGCAAGACATATTCACGTTTCCGCCGCCGATCTGGCAGTTCTCTTCGGCGCCGATCACAAGCTGACCAATAAGAAGGATCTCTCCCAGCCCGGGCAGTTCGCCTGCGAGGAAAAGGTTACCGTACGCGGTCCCAAGGGTGAGCTGAAGATGTCCATCCTCGGACCCGAGCGCAAGGACACTCAGGTTGAGGTCTCCTTCACCGATGCCCGCACTCTGGGCGTTGTTGCTCCCATCCGTGAGTCCGGCGATATCGCAGGCTCCGCCGCCTGCACCGTCATCGGTCCCTGCGGTGAGGTTGAGCTGAAGGAGGGCGTGATCGTTGCGAAGCGTCACATCCACCTGACTCCCGAGGTTGCCGCAGAATTCGGCGTTGCCGACAAGCAGATCGTTTCGGTGAAGGTTGAGACCGAGGGTCGTTCCCTGACCTTTGGCGACGTGATCTGCCGCGTGAGCTCCTCCTACGCTCCCGCTATGCACATCGACACCGACGAAGCAAACGCCGCCGCTATGAAGGGCGTCGTTGAAGGGGAAATCATTCTTTAATCGAAAGGCAAAGACAATGTTCGTATACGCCGATAACGCAGCAACCACCCGCATTGATCCCGACGTATTACAGGCGATGATGCCCGCCCTTCAAGATCTTTACGGAAACCCCAGCACCATCTACTCCAAGGGCAGAGAAGCCCACGAGGCGCTGGATCGGGCTCGGGAACAGGTGGCGAAAGCCATCAACTGCCGCCCCAACGAGGTTTATTTCACCTCCTGCGGCACCGAATCCGACAACTGGGCAATCCGAGGGATCGCCCGTCATTACGCATCCAAAAAGGGCAAGCACATCATCACCACCAACATCGAGCATCACGCGGTTCTGGAAACGCTGAAGGCAATGGAGAAGGAGGGCTACGAGGTAACCTTCCTTCCCGTAAACGAAGAGGGGTTTGTGACCGCCGAGCAGGTGGAGCAAGCCATCCGTCCCGATACGGTCCTGATCACGGTCATGACCGCAAACAACGAGATCGGCTCCATTCAGCCCATTGAAGAGATCGTTAAGGTTGCAAAAGCCCATAACGTATTCGTTCACACCGACGCGGTACAAGCCGTGGGGCACATTCCCGTAGACGTTCAGGCGTCGGGCGTGGATCTTCTCAGCCTCTCTGGGCACAAGTTCCACGCACCCAAGGGTGTGGGTGCGCTGTACGTTCGTCGCGGGGTCATCCCCGACAATCTGATGAACGGAGGCGGACAGGAACGGAACCGCAGACCCGGAACCGAGAACCTTGCGGGCATTCTGGGGCTGGGTGCCGCCATCGAAAAGGCGACGGCGAATCTGGAACGGGACATGAACTATGTTTCTTCCCTGCGGGACAAGCTGATCGAAGGCATCGTAAAGGAGATTCCTTGCTGCAAGATCAACACCCCCAGCCACGACCGTCTTCCCGGTACGGTAAACGTTTCCATCAAATATATCGAGGGAGAATCCATGCTTCTGATGCTGGACATGAACGGCATTTGCGCCACCTCGGGCTCTGCCTGTGCGTCGGGGGATCTGGATCCCTCCCACGTACTGCTCGCCATCGGTCTCCCCCACGAGGTTGCCCACGGCTCGGTGCGCTTCAGTCTTTGCACGAAGAATACCGAGGAAGAGGTTGACTATATTCTGTCCGTCCTGCCCAAGATCGCGCAACGGCTTCGGGATATGTCTCCTCTGTGGGAAGAAGCTAAGAAAAACGAAACATTCTGAGTCCGAAAGGAAAACCATATGATCTACAGCGCAAAAGTTATGGACCACTTCTCCAATCCCCGCAACGTGGGTGAATTGGCGGATGCCAACGGCATCGGCGAGGTGGGTAACGCAAAATGCGGCGATATCATGAAGATCTATCTGAAGATCGATCACGATATCATCACCGACGTTTCTTTCAAAACCTTCGGATGCGGCGCCGCGGTGGCAACCTCCTCCATGGCGACCGAGCTGATCAAGGGAAAACCCATCCGTGAGGCGCTTCAGATGACCAACAAAGCGGTCGTGGAAGCGTTGGACGGACTTCCTGCGGTCAAGATCCATTGCTCCGTGTTGGCGGAAGAGGCCGTGCATGCCGCAATCGCCGACTATCTGGTCAAGCAGGGCAAGGATCCTGCGGATTACGGCGTCAAGGTGCCCCATTGCGAGGGCTCCTGCGGATGCTGTGACCATTGCGGAGAATGAAAGACAAAATATTAGTCGGATTGAGCGGCGGAGTTGACAGTGCGTTGACCGCCGCTCTTTTGCAAAGCCAAGGCTACGAGGTGGAAGGGATCTATTGCATAATGCACGATGCGGATCCCGCGGGACTGAACGACGCTCAAGCCGTAGCGGAGCAGTTGAAGATCAAGCTGCACGTGACGGATCTGAGGCGGAGCTTCGAATCGGTCGTGGTCTCGGATTTTCTCGATTGCTATGCAAACGCACGCACGCCGAACCCCTGCATCGTCTGCAATCCCGCTGTAAAATTCCGTGGAATTTTAGCCAAGGCGGACGAGCTTGGCATTGAAAAAATCGCCACGGGGCATTATGCCACCGTAGCAAGCGAGGCGGGGAGATATTTCGTCCGAGCGGCAATGCAAAAGGATCAATCCTACATGCTCTACCGATTGGAGCAGGCGCAGCTGAAGCGCATCGTCTTCCCTCTTTACAACACCGAAAAGGGCGAAAATCGCAGGCTGGCTCAAGAGCTTGGGATTCCCGTTTCCGACAAGCCCGACAGCCAGGAGATCTGCTTTATTCGGGACGAAGCCTACACGGACTTCATTGAGCGTCGGCTGGGGAAATTCCCCGAGGGTGATTTCTTTTTGGAGGACGAGGATCGGATCGTGGGCACCCATAAGGGGTTGGTTCATTATACGGTGGGGCAACGGAAAAATCTGGGCATTGCCCTGGGAACGCCCGTATACGTGACCCGCTTGGATTCGGAAAAGAATCGGGTGGTTCTGTCCCGCACCGACGTAGTCAACTGCACGGAGCTGACGGTGGAAAAACCCGTATATCAAAAGCTGGATCCCTCGGTCAGAGAATTTTCCGCCGAGGCGAAGATTCGCTTTTCCTCCAAGACAGCGCCCTGCAGGGTTTCCGTAGATGGAAACCTGCTTCACGTGCGCTTCGAGACGCCCCAACGGGCGGCAACTCCGGGGCAATCCGCCGTATTCTATGACGGCACGGACCTGCTCTGCGGTGGATTCATCAAGGCTTAAAATGCATATAAGAACAGCGTCGGCGCAATGCGCCGACGCTGTTCCTTGTTGCCACACAATTTTACTCGATCCACCATTCGGGAGTGATATCGCCAAGCTTAACGATTTTCCCCACCGAATAATCGACCATGATTTCCACGTCACCGTAGTGCCCCGCCATCAGCTGAACCATCAGCTCTCGGCAGGCGCCGCAGGGAGCCCCACAGGATCCGTCGGGCAGAATGCAGAGGACCTTGTCGATCTCCTGCTCCCCGTTGGTGATCATGTTGAAGATTGCATTTCGCTCCGCACAGACCCCCAAGCCCGAGCAGGTGTCGATGCAAACGCCCGTATATATTTTCCCCGAAGACGACCGCACGGCGGCAGAAACCTCCCCGCAGGTGACGTAATCGGAGATCTTACGTTCGTTCAGCACGGCTTTTGCCGCCTCGTACATGGTGACCCATACCTCATCCATAGCAAAAATACCTCTATTCAATTTTCAATCCGATACAGAATTTCGGAACCTTATCAAAGATTCATGATATGCAGGTGATTGGCGCGCAGATCCTCCAGCGTACGGCGACCGTCCTGATCCTTGGGATTCAGCTCGTACATGAAGGGTCCGTTGTAGTTGACGGCTTCCAGTTCTCCCTGAAGAGCCTTCCAGTCGATGAGACCGTCACCGGGGAATACGTGCTTTTCGTCGATGAAGTCGTAGTCGGATACGTGAAGGGTGATGATCTTATCGCCAACGGCACGCACGAAGGCTTCGTTGGTTTCCTTCAGAAGATGGTTCGTATCAAAGCAGACGCGCAGATCGGGGTTCTGAGACAGAAGATAAAGAATATCCTCCTTACAGTTGCCCAGACAGGTGCGGGGAAGGTCCTCGACAGCGACCTGCATTCCGTATTCCTTGGCGTATTCGCAAAGCTTGCCCAGATTCTCGGCAGAGCGATCCAGCAGAAGCTTGCGATTTTCATCGGGAATGGGCTCGGAGCTGGGATGCACCACGACCACCTTCAGACCTGCGTTACCGGCACGGGAGATCAACTCCTTATGACGGATCATGGTAGCCTTGCAGACCTCGTTGTCAATATAGGCAATGTTCAGATTGTTGCGAGCGAAGGGAAGGTGAATCGACCAGACCTCGGTTCCCGTGTTCTTCATCCACAGAGGAAGCTTATCCCATTCGATCTCGTCGAAATATGCGTCCTTGAAAGAAAGCTCCGTGCTCTTCACTTCCGCTTTGGCGTAAGCCTCCAGCACGCTTTCATCCATTTTTCCGGCGAAGCAGGCGGACGCACCGGTGCGCCACAGTTTACGGTCTGTCATAACACATTACCTCCGAAAATATCGTTGAATTTATTTTTCCTCACAAGAAAAGAGTGAGAAGATACGTATTTATCATATTCGATGGTGAGCTTCATTTCGGGATGGGGAGCAAACAGGATCTGCGCTCCCGTTTCATCGAACATTCTCACCGCCGAAAATTTCCGCAGGGGCTGCCCCGGTTCCACGATGATCAGCTCGTCACCTGCGTTGATCTTGTTTTTCTCGGTCACAAGAATGCGACGGTTCAAGGCGTCGTATCCCGTGATCAAGCCAACGAGCTCGTAATTGCGGATATAAGACGGCTCGTGATAGCTCTGCCCCACGGTACCGTCGTCGGGGAAATAAAAACCCGTATAATACGGTCTGTGGCTTACCATATCAACCTGCTCCACGTAGGAGGGCAGGTTACTTCCGTAGGCGATCACGTCGGAGAAGCAATCGTCCAAGGCACGGCGATACGCCTGCGTAATGACAGCCACGTAATACTCCGTCTTGATCCGCCCTTCGATCTTGAAGCTGGCAATTCCCGCCTCGCAAAGCTCGGGAAGATGCTCGATCATGGACAGATC
>JAFPBP010000192.1 GCA_017424085.1 Clostridia bacterium | reverse complement strand
AATTATCTTGCATTTTTTTTCTTAGGGTGCTATAATAGAAGCAACAATTGTCAAGGAGATCCCCATGAAAAAGATTGTTTCGCTGCTTTCGCTTTTTCTGATATTGCTTCTGTTTTGCTCTGTTTCCTTTGCCGCAGAGCAAACCGCAACTCTGACCGGTCCCTCGACGGTTCGTGCAGGGGATACCGTCACCCTAACCTTTTCCTTGCAGGGATCGGGAATTCTCGGAGCTTCGGGAAGTCTGTCCTACGATGAAGCACAGCTTTCTTTGGTCAAGACCGAGCAGAAGATCGCCTCCCCGTGGAAGGTGGAATTCAACGGGAAGAATTTCCTTGCCTACGACGACGCTCTCAGCAACCCCATCCAAGGCAAAAAGGCGCTCTTCTCCATAACCTTCCGCGTGAAGGATCTGCCCGCAAATACGAAGATCTCGGTCTCGTATGCCGACCTTGTGGTGTCCGACGGCACCGCCGATGCGAATCTTTCCGCCGTAACTTATTCTGTCATTGTGGCGCCTCCCCTCTCTTCGGAAAATTCTCTCTCCGCTTTGACGGTGGCAAACGCAACTCTGTCGCCCTCCTTTCATCCCTCCCGCACGAGCTATACCGCCACCGTGCCCTACAGCGTTTCCCGTCTGAGCCTTACCGCCGTTGCCAAGGATTCTAAGGCTAAGGTTTCCCTTTCCAATCCCTCCTTGGTTGCCGAGGCGACCACCGAGGTAAAGGTCACCGTGACCGCCGAGAACGGGGCAAAAAAGGTCTATACCATTCAGGTTACCCGTCAAAAGGATCCCAATTACGTCCCCTCAAGCAACAACCGCCTGTCCTCCTTGACCGTCAAGGGCTACGTTCTGTCTCCCGCCTTCGATTCCGACCGCACCGAATATCTCCTCTGGCTTCCTTATGAGACTGCATCGGTTTCGGTCAGCGGAGCTCCTGCCGATGCAAAGGGCTCGCTGCGCGTGGAGGGAGGCGATGCTCTGCTTGCGGGGCAGGACAATCTCATTCGCGTGATCTGCATTGCCGAGGACGGCACCGAACGGGTCTACACCATTCTCGCAAAGCGTGCCCCCGCACACGGCTCCACCGATTCCGATTCTCAAACGACAACCGATCCTTCCGTTACCGATACGGTTACCGATCCTCCGTCTTCCGATACGAATACCGAAACCGACACGGAAGCATCCATCGACACCGATTCCGACCAAACCTCTTCGTCAACGGTTACAGATCCCATTACCGATCAACCCAAGCCGTCGAGCACCGATTCCTCTGTGATCGTCCTGCCTTCCAACGATCCTTGCATCTCCCGTCAAGCAATAATATGGGCTGCTCTCATTGGCTTTGCCGTGGGCACCACCTTCGCCACGGTCATCTTTTTGATCCGCAAAAAATCCTCCAAAACCAAATAAATCAAAGAACAGTTCTGGGCGCTTGTTGTGGAATGCACCTATGATGCATGTAATTTCTTCAGAACTTGCTTTAGCAAAAACTTTTAGAGGATTTGAAAGAGCTTTAAGAGGTGTATATGTGTATGAAAATAGGTATTGTCAATAAGCTTATTCAATATTTCCCAGAACTAAAAGGAGATATTGAAAGCCATCTGGAGATCTTCCATGGAATATATTTACATTTGATATTTGGCGATGTTTTTAATCCCTTTCTCTTAAATTTATTAGATAATCCTCAGATTAATCGACTTGAATTAATAAAAGCAAGCGAATTAATTGAGTATATGTCAAATTTGGATAACAGCGTACAAGAAGTTGTTGTAACTACGGTATTAGAACGTTTGCTGAGTGAACCGAAAAAGTTTACTTTATTTAGTGAAATTGCAGGAGAACAAACGCGTCAGTTTATTACGGATCTAAAATAGTTATTTTGGGAGGCTGGCGTATTATGAATGTTTGGAAATTGCAATTATGGGAGACGGTTTTGGCGCAGACTCCCGACAGAAGAAAAGGTCTCCGTTTTCGTTATGATAAGGATGTCTCGTCTGAAGTTCGCGATGCTTGCATGCAATTTGCTATTTGGTTGCGTAGTAAATACAGTTTTCCTTTACGCATTCCTGTTTATGTTAAAAGCGCAAAAAGATTACTGACCTTGGATGGTGATGTAGCAGTCGGTACATTTTTTGAACCTGTCGATTATACTATAGAACCATATATTAGAATTGCATCCGGAGATTATATGGAACTAAAAAATGACATTGGAAGAGATAATGCTCTTGGGGCAATTTTATATACAATAGCACACGAATTAACTCACTATTTTCAATGGATCAATGGTATAAATCATTCGGATAAAGAGTTAGAGCTCATGGCAAAAACTCTTGCAACGGAAATTTTATCAGAATATGCAAAGACGAGGGAACATCCTTAATTCTTTACTAAATAAACCAAAGGCACCTGCTTCAACAGGTGCCTTATTGTTATTCGGTTTCCGTTCCTGTCTGTGACTTTTTTGTGATATTTCAATCAAATCGTTTGCGGGCTATTGACATCCAATGCTGATTTCGGTATACTGGACGAGGCAGAAGACTCATCGACGATAAAAGGACGTGATTTTGTGATCAACAACAAAACCTCCCTTCCCGTGGAAAAACTGCAATCGCAACGCACTCTGATCTATGAGCCCCAAGGAGAATGGCTCTATAGCCATCATGCCTCCATCACCTTTTTCAAGGGCAGATTTTATGCCGCCTGGTCCAACGGTCGCTTCAATGAGGACGATCTCGGTCAGCGGGTGGTCCTTTCCGTGTCGGACGATGCCGAGGTGTGGGAACCTCTCCGTCCTGTGGTAACCCCCGAAATGTTCGGAAACCCCGATATGGTTCTGACTGCGGGCGGATTTCACATCCATGACGATACCCTGTATCTCTATTACGGCGCATATTACTACGATCCCGCAACCGTTCCCACGGGCGTTCGCCCCAAGTCCGGCTGCGTTCATTGCGAAACCGATATGGGGTATATTTCTACCGTTGACGGCGTCAACTGGAGTGCACCCAAGTCTCTGTCTATCCCTCTGGTTCCAAACCATCCCCCCAAGAAGACCTCTACGGGGCGGTTGATCATTGCGGGCAACGTAATGTTCCCTTATACGGACAACCCCAACGGCATCGAGGGCTGGAATCTGACGGGTGTCTACGGCAATGCCTTTGAAACCCTGCCCTTCGTGGATGATTCCGCCGCCATTCGTCCCATCGCGCGGGCACGCGGCTGGAATGCCGAGCTGTTGTGCGAGGGATCCTTCTACGAAACCGACGACCACGTTCTTCATATGATGCTGCGAAGCAACGGAGCCGTGCTTTGGCATTCTTTTTCGGAAAACGACGGCGAAACCTGGTCGGAGCCCCTGCCGACGGAATTCTCCGACGACGGCTCCAAGTTCCATTTCGGTCGCCTGCCCGACGGACGCTTTTATGCCGTTTGCAATTCCATGGTCAAGAGCCATCGCCTGCCGTTGGATCTCTACCTTTCCTCCGACGGGGAGAATTTCGACCGCCGCTTTATCCTTCGCGACGAGCCCTATCAGCGCCGCTGGGAGGGGATCCACAAGGGCGGTCATTACGGATACCCCCATACCATGCTTCACGACGGCTTCTTGTACGTGATCTACAGCAAGATGAAGGAATGCGTCGAGGTCACGAAGGTCCCTCTCTCCGAAATCATGAAATAAACGATAACGCACCCCGAGAAATTCGGGGTGCGCTTCTTGTATGAATTGTTATCCCAAAACGTAAGCAAGGATCAGTGTTGCCGTGTTTTCGATGCCTTCCAGGTGGGTCCGCTCCACGCCGTGGCTGGAATAGACTCCCATGCCAAAGGCGGCGGCTTTCACGTTGTTTCCGCCCTTGATCGCCTGACCTGCGTCCGATCCGTAGCGGTAGAACAGGTCTACGGCGTAGTTACAGCCCTCCCGCTCTGCGGCGGCAATCAGACGGTTGGTCAGATCGTAATCGTAGGGCTGGGATGCATCCTTGGCGCAGATGGTCACCGCCTGCTCGCTTCCGTCTGCGTCGGGTCCCAGAATGGCAACGTCGACGGCAACGTATTCGGAGATCTCATCGGGAACGTAGATTCCCCCAAGCCCGATCTCTTCATAGAAGGAGAAGGCGAAAACCGTATTGTATTTGGGCTTCAAGCAATTGTCTCGCAGATGCTTCAGCGTTGCAAGAGAGCATGCCATTGCTGCCTTATTGTCGATGAAACGGGATTTGATGTAGCCTCGCTCCGTGACGGCAAAGCGCGGATCCACCGAGACCACGTCTCCGTGGCGGATTCCCAGCGCACGCACGTCCTCTGCGTTCTTCACAGGCTCGTCCAGCAGCACGAAAACCGTGTTTTCGTTCCGTTCCATGGTTCTCGCATCGTCGTATGCATGGGAGGAATGGTGGGCGCAGACCAGCATTCCCGTATAGGTGGTGCCCCGACGGGTGTGGACCGTTACGTTTTCTCCCTCCACGTTGGCGAAGTTGATCCCGCCCAGAGCTCTGACCCGCAGGGTTCCGTCTCCATTGATCCCGCGTACCATCAGCCCCAGCGTGTCCGCATGAGCGCTCACGCAAACGGTTTTCGATTGGTCCTCTCCGGGCACGGTAACGTAGGCGGTGTCGCGGTTATCGTAGGTCACGGAATATCCCAGATCCGCCACGATCCCCTCCAGCACGGGCTTCATTTTTTCATAATACCCCACGGGGCTCGGCGTCTCGATCAGCCGCCGCATGGTTTCGATCAGATACGAGGTGTCAAGTTTCATAACGTTCGCTCCTTTTTTCGGT
Organism: Clostridia bacterium; assembly: GCA_017424085.1. Classification (GTDB taxonomy): domain Bacteria; phylum Bacillota; class Clostridia; order Oscillospirales; family UBA644; genus RGIG995. Next base: position 663 of record JAFPBP010000192.1, on the reverse strand, counting down.
TTGATATCCGGTTAGCCGGAATACGGCTTTTTCCCGCCGTTCAGCGTGAAATCCGTTCCGTTGATCCCATACGTACCGATTTCAAGCCCTTCAATGTAATACCTGCTTGTTTCCTTGTCCCAGTACATATTCTTGCTGAAATCTCTTACGAACATGAAATGGTTGCCTTCCGTATCCCACGTAATATTAATGTGGTAAGTTTCAAAATCGGTCGAGAACCAGAAGGAATCCCCCATTTGCATCAGAGGCACCTTCTCATGCGTCCAGCCTCCCCAAACGGCGGAGACCTGCTTCATGTATTCCAATGCATCCTCTGCGGAGGAGTCAAATACGTAGATGAATTCAGGATGCTCCGCTCCCGCTCTCATGCACGTCTCGTAACACAGGTATTCATAAGGGAAGGACGGTTCGGGCAGCCCGAAGGTGCTCAGCTTTGCCGGATTGTAACCTCCGCCCACGTCTCCGACGGGTCCGTTATCAACCGATCCCGTGTTGCTTGTCGTTTCGTCGCTGCCGACGGAATCCGTATCGCTTGATGCTCCTGCAGTATCAGAGGCTTCCGTTCCGCTTGTCGTGCCTCCGTCCTCATTTTTCCCTTCCCCACAGGAAGCCATGGAAAGCATCATGACTCCCGCAAGCAGTAAGACCAATAATTTTTTCATT
>JAFPBP010000191.1 GCA_017424085.1 Clostridia bacterium | reverse complement strand
TACGCCTGCAACCAGCGGCGGCAGATCTCGTCGAAATCTTCCCCGAAGCCGTAATCGTCCATCCAGAGACGGCACCGCTGGAGGGTGAGGGTTTGGGTGTAATAGCCCCAGCAGTTATCGGGAGGATTTTCCAGACTCTGCCAATAGGGGTCGGACACCGCCGTGGCGGGGAAGGGATAGGGGGTCCAGAATTCCCGCGGATTTTTCAGATGCCGCTCGTAGATGGTGCGGATCAATGCCGCATCCTCCACGGGATCGAGCACGTGCTCCATGAACAGATGCAAAATCGAGACCGACAGATAGTTCCGCTGATTCCCATGGCGATCCACGTCGTAGAAAAAGGCGTCTTCGGCATTATAGCAATAGTCAAAAAGCTTCTCCTTCACATCCCGTGCCTTTTCCCGCCACGCCTCCGCCTCCGACGGCATCCCCAAGATCTCCGCCATTTCGGCAAGGGCGACCCGCGAGGCGTAAAAGGTGCAGTTCATATCGGGGGCAAGGATGGGGGTGACTCCGTCGTCGGGGGGAAGGACCGCCGCATTGTGGTGCCGCTTTTCCGCATATTTATAGTTCCGAGGGCAGGAAATATCCACGAAGCGTCCGCTGTTATCGTGCCCCGTATCGTATCCGCAAAACAGCTCGATCAGCCCCCGCCCCGTGGTCATGCGGTTGCGGCAAAGCCAGCCGTCCCAAGAAGAAACGGCGTCGTAGCAACGACGCAAAAAGCCCCGATCCCCGTTGATCTTGTACACCATCAGACAAAGGCGCCCGAGGGACATGCATTCCTGGATCTGGGAATAGCCTATGGTTTCGTCTCCGTATCGGGAATGCTCAAAGCTTGTGTCGATGATGTAACAGGGGAGCTGCCCGTCGGGGGTCTGATGATCCAAAAACAGGTTGACGGCGTTCTCTGCCACCGTGATCCCGTCGGGGTTGCTCCACGCATACTGCAGAGCCACGTACACCGAGGACTCCAGCCACACCCCCGGATACCGCGCGGAGATGAAGGGCAAAAGCCGATCGGACCCTTGAAAGCATCGGATGCTCCCCTTCGCCCGCTCGGTGCACAGATCGTACAACCGCCTCACCTTTTCCACGTCAATCATTTTCGTTTCCCTCCCGCGTTTTTCTTTATGATACCACACTTTTCCCCGCTTGTCAACCGGTTTTGGGGGAACGTAGATTATCGGCAAGAAATAATCTACAAATTTGAAAACAGTATTGATATTTTGCCGATACTATGATATAATATATTCAAAAGAACGTCCCAAGGAGGGTATGATTGAATATCTGTCTGTCGCAAAAACCGCAGAAAAATGGGGACTTTCGGAGCGAAGCGTACGAAATTACTGTGCCCACGGCAGGATCGCCGATGCGAAGCTGATCGGCAAAACCTGGTACGTTCCGAAGGATGCAAAAAAACCCGAGCGCGCGAACAAAAAGAACGGCTCACCGACGCTTCTGCAGATCCTGCGGAAGCAGAAGGCTGCAAAGATGACCGGTGGCATCTACCATAAAATTCAGATTGATTTAACCTATAACTCCAATCATATGGAGGGAAGCCGCCTGACCCACGATCAGACGCGGTATATTTTTGAGACCAACACCATCGGCTTGGGAAACGACGTAATCAACGTGGACGACGTGATCGAGACGGCGAACCATTTCCGATGCATCGATATGGTGATTGACGGTGCGGGGGCAACGCTCTCCGAAAGGTTCATCAAGGATCTGCATTTCGCACTGAAAACGGGAACGGGCGACAGCCGCAAAGATTGGTTTGCGGTCGGGGCGTACAAAAAATTACCCAACGAAGTGGGCGGGAAGGGAACAACGCTCCCCGAAAACGTTTCCGCCGAGATGCAGAGGCTTCTGACAAACTACAACGAGCTTCCCTCCAAAACCCTGGAAGACCTTATCGCCTTCCACGTGGCATTGGAGCGCATTCATCCCTTCCAGGACGGGAACGGGCGCATCGGTCGTTTGATTCTCTTCAAAGAATGCCTGAAGCACAACATCGTGCCCTTTATCATCGAGGATGACCTGAAACTGTTCTATTATCGCGGGCTTAGCGAATGGGATCGCGAAAAAGGATTTTTGATGGATACCTGCCTCACCGCACAGGACCGCTTTCAGGCGTATCTGGATTATTTCAGAATTCCATATTAACAGCGGTTGGCGGTGGAAGAGCAATCGAGAAGCCTGCGGCTTGGATAAAAGAATCCGCATTCGAAAGAATGCGGATTTTTTGGTGGAGATTACCCATAACCCGCCATCCTCACGACGAAAGGGATATGGATCGACTCGCCAAAGCCGACACAAAATCGCTCTTGAGCCAAATATTCATTCACCGTTTTTCTCGGTTGAATATTTTTCTTCGATTCGTTTGCAATACGCTTCAAATTCTTTTTGCTCTTCTTCCGTCATTTTTAAGGTGCTGAATCCTTCGTATTTTTTGAAGATATTGTAGATCGTCAAGAATTCCGGGAAGGTGATTGCATGATCCCCCACCACCTTGGTGTATTCGATCCCAGCTCTCCCCGGAGCGTATACTTTAGAATAAATGTTTATGTAAACCCAGGGGACTCCCCGAGCCATAACCCCCTTTTCACACGTGAATCCGTTCTTGCGCAACCAGCACGCAATATAGGAATGTGAAACCTCTTTCAGACCATCGTCTTTGATCAGAAAACACGACGCTCCCGTACTCAATCTTCTTTCTTCCATAAAAACACTCCTTTTCTTGGTGCCAAAAAGAGTGCAAAAAAACAGAACCCATAGTTCCCGACAGGTTCGTGAGATCACCTATCGGTCAAGCATTAGCACCTTGCCACAAGGCAGGTTGCTGTGCGGTCATTGAGCTTGTCTCTCGCGCACTCTTCATAGGCAAATATAAAATTGAAATCATAGCGAATTTCGCTACTGAGCGTATTATATCATACATTTTTAGATTTGTCAAGTACGGATCCGGAATGTCAAGTGGAGATTACGGGATTCGCCCCGTCTGCGGACGGGGCGGGGTTCGGCGTTGACCGATCCAATTGCGAGCTGAATCCGTCGTGACGAAGGCACGATGAATTTCATCCGCTACACAATCACGCCGAAGGCGTGTATATCATCAGCCCAAAGGGCTGCATATCATCAATGCGAAGCATTGTATATCATCAAGCCGCAGACAGATGCACGCTGCGCGTGATGAGATACAGCCCCAAAGGGGCTGATGATATGCACCGCACTTCGCGCGGTGATGATATGCCAAGCCTGCGGCTTGGATAAAAAAATCCGCATTCTTTCGAATGCGGATTTTTTGGTGGAGATTACGGGATTCGAACCCGTGACCTCCTGCTTGCGGAGCAGGCGCTCTACCAACTGAGCTAAACCCCCATGATACAATTAAAACCATGGAATTTTTTTGAAGATGCGGAACGAATTTTTTCGGGCACCGCGAGAGGCGGGATCGCCGAAGCGCCGCCGGGGGCGGATGAAGCGAGGCGATCGCGGCGATGCGGTCGAAAAAATCAAGCACCTACGGATGCGCAGATTTTTTCGGGAACCGCGAGAGGGCGGAATCGAACGGTTCGATTCCCATAAGAAAATCTCAAAAAAATAATTGGATTACTCTTTTCTAATTTTCTTAAAAAAATGGAGCAGGTGAGGGGAATCGAACCCCCATGGCCAGCTTGGAAGGCTGGAGTTCTACCACTGAACTACACCTGCATCGATCTTACCAAGATATTATAATACATTTTTGTCTATTTGTCAAGGGGGGAATTGCAAAATTATTTTGTTATTTTCCGCGAAATTTGTTCTTTTTCGGGAAAATGAGGGGCGTACCCCCTTGCAATCCGCAGGAAAATGTGCTATAATAGAGGCAATTACCGCCATTGAGGAGGCACCATCGTGAGAAAAATCGGTATCAACTTAGACGCGTATCCCAATATTCCCGACGAAGAATACATTGCCCGCATTGCGGAGCTGGGCTTTGAGACCACCTTCTGCATGCCTCAGGACGACGAGGCTCTGGCGAAGCGCAAGGAGATTCTGGATCAATACGGCATCACCTGCGAGACCCTGCACGCCCCCTTCGGCAGGATCAACGATATGTGGCGCTCCGACGCACGGGGAGAGAACGCCCTCACCGAGCTGAAGGAAACCGTAGACAAATGCGCCATTCTGGATGCGCACATCATGGTGGTTCACCTGTCCTCGGGGCTCACGCCTCCCACGTTGACCGAGATCGGAAGAATGCGCTTCGACGCGCTGATCCAGTACGCCATGCGCAAGAACGTCCGCCTTGCCTTTGAAAACCAGCGCAGATTGGACAATCTGGCGTGGGTCATGGAAAACTACAAGGACAACCCCTACGTCGCCTTCTGCTGGGACTGCGGGCACGAGAATTGCTTCACCCCCGGCTGGGAATTTATGCCCCTGTTCGGGAACCGTCTCATCTGCACCCACATTCACGATAACATGGGAACCCCCAAGGACGAGCACATGATCCCCTTCGACGGAAGCAACGACTTTGCAAGAAAAGCGGAGCTTCTGAAAAAATCGGGCTTCGAGGGCTCGTTGATGCTGGAGCTGAGCCGCAATTCCAGCGACCGCTACACCGACCTTTCCTGGGAGGAATACAGCCAACGCGCCGCCGACGCCGCAAAGAAGCTGCGCGCCATGGTGGACGGCGAATAACGTACCGAAAAAATCACGGGACGAAGAGCGAATCTTCGTCCCGTTCGTTGTCGCTAAACCATAAAAAGAATCTTTTTGTCCCGCACAATCCCTCAGTCACGGCATCCGCCGTGCCAGCTCCCTTTACACAAGGGAGCCTTGCTTCTGTGCGCGGACATTCGATTGATCCACCATCCGAGAGTTGCTCTCGAATCGAAAAAACGTTGAGAATTGCACAAAAAAACAACTTGATCTTTATAAGTCTGACGGGACGAAGAGCGAATCTTCGTCCCGTTTTTCGTTGTTCATTTGGAAAGCATGCGGTACAACAGGTCTGTGGAGACCTTCAGATTGTACACAAATGCGGCTTTGTCGGGCTTGGAATAGGAATTCCAAAGCTTTTCCGACAGGGCGGGCAAGCGGTGCGCCACGGCGGCAAATTCCTCGGCGAGCATCTGCGGGCGGGGTGCGTAGGCGGAGCGCAAGGTCATATGGTCGCCCCAAGAGCACATCTGTCCGCCGTCCACGGGGGCATCGTGAGCAAGATTGATGGGTTGACGGGAGGCGGGGGACTGATCCCACCAGTTCTGCCAGCGGGTCTTTTCCCAATCCAGAATCTCCTCGGGACCCCACATTTTTTTGGGGTTGCAGACGTAAAGAGGCTTCCAGGAGGCGTTGAGCAGGGGGAATCCGCCCTCCTGCAGATCGGGCGCCAGCTGATACAGGGATTCCCAGGCAAAGACGGTCAGATCCTTGGGCAGGCGGTCATTGCAATCCTTGGAGAAGCCCTCCCACACCACGGGCTTGCGTCCCAGCGATTTTACGATCTCGGCAAGGCGAAGAACGTATTCCCCGTACAGCTGATGCACGTCGGCAATGCCCTGCTCCTTGCAGAAGGCTTGGGTCTCGGAGCAGGCTTCCCACAGATTCAGACGGGCTTCGTCGCCGCCCACGTGGATCCAGGGGGAATCGGGGAAAACCTCGGCAACCTCGGCAAAGGCGGTCTTCAGCGCCTCGAAGGTGGTGTCGCAGGCGCTCATGATGCCGATCTGCGCGCCGAAGATCTCGGGATGTCCCTCGTTGAAGGGACGGGCGTGACCGGGGGCGTCGATCTCGGGAACGATGACGATGCCGCGGGCTTTACAATAGGCGTTGAATTCGGTCAACTGCTCCACCGTATAATGGTCCTCGTGGACCGCCTTGGGGAAGGCGCGGAAGGGGAAGCGAATGCCCTGATCGTCGGTCAGATGGAGCTGCAGGCGGTTCATTTTGTACAGCCAGCACAGATCCGCCGCACGGTACAGAAAGTCGATCTCATGCCAGCAACGGGACAGATCCAGCATCAGCCCTCTCCAATCGCTGTCGGGCAGATCCCGTGCCTCGCCGCAGGGCAGGTACAGAACGCCATCCTCCTCAAAGATCTCCTGCATGAGGGTGGCAAGGGCGTGATTTGCGGCAACGGCGTTGCGGGCGGTAATAATCACCCGATCGGTGACCGAGATCACGTATTCCTTGTCGGTGCAGCAGCAGGTCTTCAGAAGAATTCCACCGTCCCCCTCGGTGAGGGTCACGCCGTAGGCGCGGGCAAGATAATCCCCGAAAACCTTCACCGCATCGGCGTACGCGGCAGGCGCCTCCACGGTCAGAGGCAAAGGGATGCGCTGCCCCGTAACGTAATAGGATTTCGGCATGGGAATGGGAGTATTCATACAAAAAGTCTCCTTTCGGGCGAAAGCTCGACCAAATATTTTTCCAACAAAGCGCAGGGGTGATAGGACATCTTTGCGGTCCGTAAGCCCTCGTCCCCCGAATCGTCCTCCCGATTCACGTAGCGCAGGGTGGGGTCGTCCCCCGCAAAGGCTTCCACGAAACGGGCGGCAAGCATGGGATAGGACCCGTGAAAGCGGCGATCGGCTTTTTCGGTGTGGATCACCAGCGTGTCCCCGTTCCGTTCTCCTACGGAGAAGCCCGCCACGGCACCGTCCACGGTGAGAATGCCGCACAAAAATCCGTATTCCTCAAAATGATCCAGCCATTCGGGGATCTTCCGTTCCTCCTCCAGCCACGTGGGGGCGGATTTTCGATTCTCCCGCTGAAAGCCCTCGTAAAATTCCCGCAGAAGGGGCAGGTGGGAGGCGTCTGCCCGAAGAAAGCGCCAATGGGGGTAAGATGCGATAAATTTGTTCACGTGGTTTCGCTGTCCCCGCAGCTTTTTCCCCGCATAGGTGATCATGGCGTCCTTTTCGTAAAGATAGTCGAACCATTCCCGTTGCTCGGTCACGGTCAGACGGTCTGCGGAAAAGGCGCTCTTCAGCCGCTCCAGCCCCTCCGACGAAACGAATGCGAAGCGGCAGGGCAGATCTTGGGCGGCGCAGGTCTCGGCAATGGCATTCAAAAGAGCAGGATCGGGATCGGCGGGCACCTGATGGGCAACGGTGCCGTCGGGCAGGCGCAGACGATAGATCACAGAATCGCCCACCGCCGCATAAGACAAAGCAAAATAATCCCGCCACAGAAGAAGCCCGCCCACGGTATAATCGCAGGTGCGGGGCACGGGGCGGGAGAAATCGGCACGCACCTCGTGGATTTGGGCTAAGGTCAAGGGTTGAAAGTCTAACATAAGTCCTCGTAAGAAAGTTTTTCCTCGTTACCGCTTTATTCTACCATATTTTCCTTGAAAAATCAAGAGTTTTTCTTGACATATTCGAGAAAAAATGGTATACTTATGGTAGCAACCTCCACTCCCGAAAAAGAAAGGGATCTTTATGAAACGAAAACAAGCCCTTCTGGCACAATTCATCGCCCATCTGACGGTGGATCTTGCCTGCTCCTATCTGATATCACGGCTCCCCGTGGAGAAGCTCCCCGCAGGAGCGCTGATCTTTTTGCTGATCACCTTCTCCCTGCGCCCCTTCCTTGGGCTGGTGCTGGACGCATTCCCCAATCTTCAGCCCCAAGCGGCAGGCTGTGCGCTGGTGTCGGTGGGGACCCTGCTCCCCTCCTCCTGGTGGGGTGCGGCGCTGGTCCTTGCGGCATTGGGAAGCGCGCTGTTCCACACGGGTGCGGCAGGCGAAAGCATCTGCTTTGCCCGCGGACTCTACGCCCGTGCCGCCATCGTCTTTGCCCCGGGGGCGTTGGGAGTGGCGCTGGGGCAGGTCTGTGCCGCCCAACCCATCCTCGCCCTTCTGCCAGCGCTGACCGTTCCTGCCGCGGCTGTGCTGTGCTTTTTGTTCACCGATGCCCGTAAGTACCCCCGCCGCATCCGCGCCTTTGCAAGCACGGTACGGGGCTTTTATCCCCCTTGGGCGGTCCTGCTTCTCACGCTGATCATCACGGGCTTTGCAACCCTGTCCCGCTCGGTTCTCCCCACCTCGGCTACGGGCTGGGACCTTCTCGGGCTTGCCGTCATGGCGACGCTGGGACGGCTGGTGGGAGGCTTTGCCGCCGACCGCTTCGGTCCCCGTAAGACCCTGATGACCTGCTTTGCCGCGGCGCTTCCCTGCATGACCGTCTTCGTCCATATCCCCTGGATCTACGCCATCGGGAT
>JAFPBP010000190.1 GCA_017424085.1 Clostridia bacterium | reverse complement strand
TTGCAAAAGGTCCCGAAGGCACGGACAACGGAAGACAAGGTCATAAAAAAATACTCCCCGTATTACTGAAAGCGTACAGAGAGTATTTTACCACATTGTTCAACGTTTGTCAACAGATTTTTTTCATCAAATCATAAAAATTTTCAGATAAATTCCCGTTCCGACGACATCTCGCCCCGCAGATTGACCTCCATGAGACGGCGGATCTCATCCCGCGGCAATCCAAGGCTGAACAGATAGGTCAGCTTTGTGACCGCAGCCTCGGTGGTCATGCCGTAGCCGCTGACGGCGCCCGCCCGCTTCAGCCCCATGCTGGTGGCGTAGGTTCCCAGGGAGACCTCTCCCTTCAGACATTGGGAGCAGACCACGATCACCGCATCGTGCTCGGCGGCGCGACGGATGAAGGGCAACAGCGCCTCTTCCCCACCGGGGATGTTTCCCGCCCCGAACGCCTCCAGCACAAGCCCGCTGAGCCCCTCGGTGAGGATGGGCTCGAAGACCCGATACTGAATGCCGGGGAAAATTTTCAGAACCGCAATGGGCACGGGAGAAAGATCGGTCACGGTCAAGGGCAGATCCGAGGCAGGCAGAAGCTCGTTCTCCCGATAATTCAGACGGATCCCGGCCTCCGCCAAGGGGGGAATGTTGGGAGAGGAAAAGGCGTTCAGCCCGTCTGAGGAGACCTTCACCGCCCGATTGCCCCGCAGAAGCTTTCCGCCGAAATACAGACAAACCTCGTGGAGGCGGTCGGAGGCGGCGAAAAGCATGGAGGTGATCAGATTGTCGTTGGCGTCGGAGCGAAGCTCGCAGAGGGGGATCTGAGATCCCGTCAGGATCACGGGCTTGTTCAGATGCGCCAGCTGAAAGGACAGAGCCGAGGCGGTATACGCCATGGTATCGGTGCCGTGCAGGACCACAAAGCCGTCGTAAGCATTGTAATGCGCCTCCACCGTGCGGGCGATGCGATTCCAATCCTCCACCGTAACGTCGGAGGAGTCGATGAGGCGATCGAACTCGATCAGATCGTAGACAGGCATTCCCTCCATGCCCAGATCGGGAACCTCCGAAAGCAGGCGGCGAATCCCGCCCGTCTGGGGCTGATACCCCTCCTTGGTGCGAACCATCCCGATGGTTCCGCCCGTATAAAGGATCAAAATCTTTTTCACAAGCAACGTCTCCTGTAAATTTGATATCAAATTGAATTCGTACAGATTGCAATTTTATGGTATAATAGAACCATCCCACCGAAAGGAAGATTGTTCCATGGCAGGAAATTATTACCAGCCCTTCTCCCTCCGCATCTCGGAGGAGCTTCACCGCAAACTGAAGGTCGTCGCAGAGCAGCACAAGCGCTCGGAGAATAAGGAAATCGAATACATTCTGGAGGAATACGTCCGCAGATTCGAAAGCGAATACGGCGTGATCCCGGAGACCGACAAATGAAGCACCGCCTGCTACAGAGCGTATGCATCGTTCTGATCTTTTTGTCGGCATTCGCCCTGTGCCTTTGGCTGGGCGTGCGGGAGGGCAGATCCGATACCTCATTGCGGGACGAGGGGCAGGATCTGGAACAAAAGGAGCCTTGGGATACCGATGAGATCAAGAATCCCTTTCCCTCCGAGCTGAGCCTCTCCCCCGAGCAGATCGTATACGTATCCCCCGCGGGACAGAAGTTTCATCTGTACGCCGATTGCACCGCTCTGAGAAGAACGAGTCAGATCAAGGGAATGCAATGCCGATCCGCACTGGCGGAGGGAAAGACCCTGTGTAGCCGATGCGAAAAACGAAAGCAGTCCGAATGATCGTTTTCCTATATTATAGCACAGATTCCGCAAAAAGTCCAGCCCGTTTTTAACAAAACTCAAAAAATGTCGCGCACCGAAGCCTCCCCATGGGCTCGGTGCGCTTTTGTTACAAAGAAATGGGGCTGTCTCTGCAGCCCCATTCTCGATTATATCAACTTATCAAACTCTGTTTTTGCTCGGGCTCTCCCCGAAAGCATTCAGTACACGGGTTGACACCTCATTTCGAAGATTTAGCCTGTCGGTTGGTCCGACCTTGCCCGCGATGCGGACAAAACAAATCACTTCATGGGTTTCGAGCCTCATTGTTCAAACACGATGATCGGATTGGTCAGGGATCCCGGACCCTTTGTCCGGACCCCCGGATCATTCGGTCTGGAGCTTCATGAATCGTTGCAGGTTCATGCTCCTTCTCCTTTCTCACCGAAGGGCGAGGGGCAGGGGTTATGATTTACGGACGCACCGCCTCTTACGGAGCGACCCGATTTACTTTTTCGGAATTTTCATGGTTCTCGTTCCCCTTTCGGAAAAACGACCGATGTTACTCGGACAGGGGGTGAGTCGCTTTGGGTCACCGCAACCCTTTATTGCGGCAACCGAGATCAAATGTTGGGACTTCTCATACTCCTCGTCTCCTTTGAAAAGAAAACCATCATGGCGCGGGATCGAATCCTCACGATCACGGGGGATCACCTCGTTTCAGCGGTGTTTTTCTTTACGGCTATAGTATAGCATATTTTTCTCGACTTGTCAAGAGTTTCTTTCAATTTTTTATACTTTTTTCACAAGTTATCTGACCAAAACAGCCGTTTTCGGTCATTTCGACGAAAATCGAGCACTGCTAAACCGTAGCAAAGACACAACATCTTGGAGTTTTGAGGGGTCGATTTTTTCAAAAACGCAAAATACGGAATTGGGTTCGTCAAGATGCACAAAAATTACGCTTCTCAAAAAAACGGGGTTGCCGCAGGGGTGCGACAACCTCGTTTCTCGAGTTCGGTTAAGACAGGGACAGAAGAGAAAGCACGTTCTCCGCAAGAGCCTTGGCAAGAACACCGTAGCCCTCATCGTTGAAATGAACGCCGTCGGTCTGCAGATCCGCAACCTCCTCGGAAGGGGAATACAGATCGATCACGGGCAAAGACAGCTCTGCAGCCACACGGCGCGCCGCCTCGTTGCGAAGCAAGACCCTCGCCTGCCGCTGAGGGTTCGCCACACGGGTGGTCAAAACCACCGCCAGAGGAATTTGGGGAAAGCGGGATTGCAGAAACAAAAGCATGGATTTCAGCTCGGAGGGATAGTCCTCATCATCGGAAAGATGCCAGCCGTGAAGACCACTGTTCAGAATTACCAGCGACGGAGTTTGGATCTGCTCTCGGAACAGGTCGATGGTTGGGCGAAAAAACGGGTTATCCAACGCCTTGGAGGTTCCGAGTGCATCAAACAGGACCCGATCGCCGATCATTCGATTGGCAACGGGACGAACGGCCCAGGAAATGGAGTCGCCCAGATAAAAGCAACGGGGGCGGTCGGTGACGCCCGTCTGCTCGATCCACGTGCGATCCCATTCATATCGCTCCTGCGGACGGTTTTCTTTGGCTTCGTACGTATCGTGATTCATAACCCACCTCACTTATACAAAGGACCGTACGCCGCGCAGGCGCGGTAGTCCTGACCTTCCTTATCCATGCCGAAGGCGTTCCATGCGGCGGGACGGAAGATGTCCTCGTGAGGAACGTTGTGCAGGCAGACGGGAATGC
>JAFPBP010000189.1 GCA_017424085.1 Clostridia bacterium | reverse complement strand
CTTCAGAGTCGGAGCTAAGCCTACCGGAACGATCGAGTGGGAATAATTGAATAGGGCTTTGAAGTGGCTTGGAAGCCTTATTCCAAGCCGCTTTTTGCATATTTGACGATTTTGCGTGACAACACTTTGATGGTATAACGGTGATAACCGAGACAAATCAACCCCAAAACCACAGTAAATACGCACTAAAAACTACCCAATATATGCAATATTAAAGATGCACTTTTGAGTGGGAATGACTTTTGCATAGCAAAAGTCAACTATGATCGCCTACGGCGAGTTATAATTGGCTTTGCCAAGTTACCACATGAAAGAACAAATGAGCATTATAAGCGGCTTGGAAGTCTTGTTCCAAGCCGCTTTTGCAAAAGGAGCATACCGCCATGATCAAGACCTTTGAGCGCGAAACGGTATTGACCTATTCTGTCATGCCACCGCTTTATATTCCCTTCCGCAATGCCTGGGGACAAAACGTTTACACCACCTATTCGCCCTTCGATCTGGACCCCTTCACCATCATGGCGTCCAGCACGTCGGGCTCGCCCGTGCTGATCGCGGGGGATTGCTTCTTCGGCTTTCTCAACGCCTCGGGCGGCCGCTTTGCCTATGACGGCGCGGGAACGCTGACCGTCACCTGTCCTGCGGGGCAGGCGCTCTACCACACCGAGGGCACAAGCCCCTATCAGGCGTGGCTCGATTACAGCGCCGAGGTGGCCAAGAGCTTTCCCGAGAGGCACGTGGAGGCGTTTTGGAGCGATCTGGAATACTGCACGTGGGTGGATCAGAAGCACGAGGCGATCCTTCGGGGCATTTCCGCACAGTCCGCGATCACCGAGCAATTCGTGTATGACTATATGCGCCGCGTCAAGGCGCTGGGGCTTCCCCCCGGAAAGCTGACCATCGACGACGGCTGGGACGTTCGTCGGGCATCCGATGGCCGACGGGTGCAGGGGAATTGGGAGCTCGATCCCGCGAAGTTTCCCCACATGGAGCAGCTCGTTCGGGACATGGTGAGCGAGGGCTTTACGCCCGGACTTTGGTTTGCCCCCTTCACGGCAACGCCGACGGCCGAGATCTCAAAGGCGCATCCCGAGATCCTTGGCGGCTTCTGGGATCAGAGGTCCGAGAACGGGGATATGGAGGCGCTCCGCTTCTTCCTGCCAAGCGAGGCTCTGCGCCCCTACTACACGGAGATCTTCTCCAAGTACGTCGGCATGGGCTTCCGCAAGTTCAAGCTGGATATGTCCTACGGCCCGAAGCATGAGATGATCGCTCTGCTCCGCATGGTCGACGAGGTCATCAAGTCCATTGACGGGAGCGTTGAGGTGGAGGCGCACATGCCCGATATTTTCGCGTCCCGCTACTGCGATGCCGTCCGCATCAATGACGTCTCCTTTGAAGACGGAGGAAGATGGCGCGGCGTCACGCAGGGGCACTACTATGTCTGCCGCTATTCGTCGCCTGACCGTGTACTGAATTTGGATCATCTGGGAACCAACACGCCAACGCCCCAAGCCAAGGATTTTTTGGAGCATACGCGCATGCTGCTCAAGCTCAAGGGAGGATACCCCTGCGTTTCGCTCCTGCCCGACCGCTTTACGGAAGAGCCCGCCGTGGCTGAGGAATTCGTTGCCCTGGTCAAGGCATGGCACGCTTCTAATTCTCCCTTCTGCGATCCGAAGTGACCGAAGCGAATGAAAAGCCCCGCTATCTTCGGATAACCCCCGGAATGTCAGGGGCTTTTTGCGAATATTTCCTTTTTGGGATCCGTACCGTCAGATCCAAGTATTTTGTGGCCATGAATCCGGTATCCGGAGGACCGTACAGGAAGGATCTGTTGGACATAGCGGGAATGTGTATGAGCAACAGATGGCCGGCAAGAATCTGTTGACAGGGAAGGATCTCTGTGATATAACGCTGTCCTCCAAGGGAGAAGAACAGTCGTGTCCCCGCCCGCTCTTTCCTCCATCTCTGCCACAAAAGGCCCCGAATCGAACACATTCTGTTCGGTTCGGGGCCTTTTTACGCGCCGCAAGGGCGATAGCTTGGAGGGGAACTGAGTCAAAATCCCCATATCCTGTAATTTAACGAATAGCGGT